>JAJUIM010000120.1 GCA_029267645.1 Microbacterium sp. | reverse complement strand
CGTCACGGGCGACGACGCGTCGGCGCGCGCCCGCGCCGAGCAGGCGGTGCGCTCGCAGATCGCGTTCTATGGATCCACGCCCTCCTACCGCCCCGTCATGGAGCTCCACGGCTGGGAGCAGGCCGCCGACGACCTCCACGCCGCGTCGCGGCGCGGCGAGTGGGACACGATGGCGCGGCTCATCACCGACGACATGATGAGCGCGTTCGCGACGTTCTGCGCGCCCGGCGAGCTGCGTGAGGCGCTCGAGGCACGGTTCGGATCCGTCGCCGACCGCGCGTGCGTCACGCTCGGGTAACCCTGCACCGGTAAGGTTTGAGAGTTCCGGTGTCGCTCCGCGGCACCGCCCCACCAACGAGGAGGTTGCCGTGGAGACGCGTTCTGACAGCACGCCGAGGTGGAAGGTCATCGGGCCCGGCCTGGTCGTCGCCGCGACGGGCGTCGGCTCCGCCGACATGGTCGCGACGCTCGTCGCCGGATCCAACTACGGCTACATGCTGCTGTGGGCGGTCATCGTCGGCGTGATCCTGAAGATCATCCTCGTCGAGGGCGCGGGCCGCTACACGGTCGCGACGGGCCGCACGATCTTCGAGGGCTGGCGCTCGCTCGGCCGCTGGCCCGTGTTCTACTTCGCGCCGTACATCGTCATCTGGGGCCTCGTGTACGCCGCCTCTGCCATGAGCTCGACGGCCATGCCCCTCGCGGCGCTGTTCGGCGACGTGCCGTTCCTGAACCAGATCTGGCCGTGGGCGATTCTCACGGGGCTCTTCGCCTTCGTGCTCGTGTGGTTCAACCGGTACGCGGTCTTCGAGAAGATCACGGCCACGCTCGTCGGCCTCATGTTCATCACGATCGTGCTGCTCGCGATCATCGCCGCGCCGAATCTGCTCGACACCCTGTCGGGCCTCGTGCCGCTCATCCCCGAGGGCGGCATGTTCACGACGCTCGCGCTCGCGGGCGGCGTCGGCGGCACGATCACGCTCGCCGCCTACGGCTACTGGCTGCGCGAGAAGGGCTGGGACAAGCCGCGTTTCCTCAAGGTCATGCGCATCGACAACACGATGGCGTACGTCGTGACGGGCATCTTCGTCATCGCGATGCTCATCGTCGGCGCCGAGGTCGTGCGCGCAGCGGGCGTCGCGCTCTCGAGCGGCGACGCGGGCCTGCTCGACCTCGACAACGTGCTGCGCGAGCGCTACGGCGACTTCATCGGCGTGTGGTTCCTCATCGGTTTCTGGGCCGCCGGCCTCTCGAGCGTGCTCGGCGTGTGGCACGGCGTCTCGCTCATGTTCGCCGACTTCATGGGCAACGTGACGGGCAAGGGAGCCGATCACCCCGACTCGCGGTCGGGCGGCAAATGGTTCAAGGTCTACCTCATCTGGCTCACGTTCCCGCCCATGCTGCTGCTCCTGCTCGAGCAGCCGATCTTCCTCGTGCTGCTCTACGGGTTCCTCGGCGCGCTGTTCATGCCGTTCCTCGCGGTCACGCTCCTCCCGCTGCTCAACACCGACCGGGTGCCGCGCGAGTTCCGCAACAAGTGGTACACGAACCTCGCGCTCGGGTTCACGGCACTCATCTTCATCGTCCTCGGCATCTACCAGGGCTGGAACGCGCTCGCCGGCCCGCTCGGCCTGCCGCCCATCGCGCTGTGACGGCTACTGGCCCACGATGATGTTGAGGTAACCCGTCGCGGTCGTGATCGCGAGCGCCGCGGCGCTGATCGCGAGGCCCGCGGCCATGAGGATCCACTCGCGCGCGCCCCACGTGCTCTCGCGCGCCCACGTGCGCTCGCCCGCGGCGCCGAACGCGCGCGACTCCATCGCGGTCGCGAGGTGGGATCCGCGGCGGATCGCGAGCACGACGAGCGAGAACGCCATGCCGACGAGGCGGCGGATCCGCCCCCTGTCGGCGACGCCGCGCGCGCGGCGGGCCGTCTCGAGCTCGCGCCAGTCGCTCACGAGCAGGCCGACGAGGCGCATGCCGCCGAGCGCGCCGAGCACGAAGCGCGCGGGCAGCTTCGCGCGCTGCGCGAGGCCGTCGGCGAGGTCGGTCGGGTCGACGCCCGAGAACAGCACGACGCCCGGGATCGCGATCGCGAGGATCCGCAGGAACGTCGCCGCCGCGAGCTCGAGCGATCCGTCGCTGACGTTCATGAGCCACCAGTGGAAGTGCGTCTCGCCGCCCTGGGCGCCGTAGAGCGCGATCGAGACGGCCGTGAGCGGGGCGGCGATCCAGATCGGCGCCGTGCGCACCCAGAACGCGCGCCAGCCGATGCCGCTTGCGACGACGAGGGGGATCTCGAGCACGAGCGCCGCGAGCCCCGAAACCCAGTCGATCGTGACGACGAGCGGCAGCGCGATGAGGAGGGCGGCCGCAAGGCGAGCGACGGGGTTGATGCCCACGAGCGCGCCGCGCGTGCGGGTCTCGACGGGGATCACGAGGCTCCCCCCAGGCGGAACTCGCGGGCGCCGAGCGCGGCGAGCAGCTCTCGGTCGTGCGTGATGGCGACGATCGCGATGCCGTCCGCGGCGAGCGCCGCCATGATGCCGACCATCTCGCGCCAGGTGCGGGGATCCTGCCCGAAGGTGGGCTCGTCGAAGACGCACACGCGGGGGCGCGTCGCGAGCATGGCGCCGACCGTGAGGCGGCGCTTCTCGCCGCCCGACAGCGTGTGGGGGTTCGCTGCGGCGAGGTGATCGAGGCGCAGCCGGTCGAGCAGCTCGTCTGTGCGGCGGGCGATCTCGTCGTCGGGCAGCCCGAGCGCGCGCGGGCCGATCTCGATCTCGCCGCGCACGGTCGAGGCGAGCAGCTGGTGATCCGGCGACTGCAGCACCGTGCCGATGCGCGTCAGCAGCTGCCTTGACGACCAGCGGATCGGGTGCGGCTTCGCCCCGTCGCGCAGCGCGTCTCGGGCCGTGACGACGCCGGAGACGGGCGGCAGGAGGCCCGCGAGGGTGCGGCCGAGCGTCGACTTGCCGGCGCCGTTGGGCCCCGTGATGCCGAGCGTCTCGCCCGCGCGCACGTCGAGGTCGATCGGCCCGGCGACGCGCTCGCGGCCGCGCCCCACGCACAGCTCGCGCGCCGTCAGCAGCGCCCCGTCGTCGTCGTCGCCGTCCCAACACAACGCAGTCAATCCGACCTCGGATCCGCCCGACACGCCGGTCAGACCCCCGAACTCCTCCCGGACTGACTGCGTTGTGTTGCGGCCCAACGACAGCTCGCGGTCGATGACGCCGCGCCAGACGTCGGCACGGTGCTCGACCACGACGAGCGTCGCGCCCGTCTCGGCCGCGACGCGAGCGACCGCGTCGCGCACCTCGACGACCCCGTCGGGGTCGAGGTTGGCCGTGGGCTCGTCGAGCAGCAGCAGTCCCGGCCGCATCGCGAGGGCGCCCGCGAGGGCGAGGCGCTGCTTCTGCCCGCCCGAGAGCGCGCTCGTCGAACGGTCGAGCGGCACGTCGAGGCCCACGAGGTCGAGCGCTTCGCGCACGCGCCCCCAGATCTCGTCGCGCGGCACCCCGAGGTTCTCGCAGCCGAACGCGACGTCGTCGCCCACGCGGTGCATGACCGCCTGCGTGTCGGGATCCTGCAGCACGAGCCCCGCGAGGCCGCGCGCGGCGCGCGGATCGCGCCCGTCGATCTCGAGCGCGCCTTCCTGCTCGCCCTCGTCGTCGCCGCCCAGCACGCCGGCGAGGGCGTGCAGCAGCGTCGACTTCCCGGTGCCAGAGTGCCCCGTGAGGAGGATCCGCTCGCCCGGCGCGATGTCGAGGTCGAGGCCGCGCGCGGCCCAGGCGCGGCGGGTCGCGTACCGCCAGCCCCAGCCTCGGGCGGCGACGCGGGCGCCCGTCACACGCGCTTCGCGCCGGTGCGTCCGGCCGCGAACCTGCTGAGGGCACCCGTCGCGGCGAGCCCCCGCACGATCGCCCAGCCGCCGAGGCCCGCGATGACGGCGCCCGAGACGGTGACGGACGAGATGTAGATGGCCGTGAACGGCACGTCGGCGCCGGCGTACCAGAGCACGCGGTCGTTGATGCCGCCCGCGAGGCCCGCCCCCGCGCCCGCGAGGATCGCGGCGACGATGCCGAACGACCGGTACAGCAGCAGCGCGAGGATCAGCTCGGCGCCGAGGCCCTGCACGATGCCCGAGACGATCGTGAGCGGCCCCCACGTGTTGCCGACGAGCGCGGAGATCGTCGCGGCGACGACCTCCGTGTAGATCGCGGCGCCCGGCTTGCGCACGATGAGCCCGCCCAGCACCCCCGCGATGAGCCAGGGGCCTGCGAGCAGGCCGTTGAGCCCGGGGAGCACCGCCTTGAGCGCGCCGCTCGGCACCTCGTAAGCGACGTTCCACACGATGAAGATGACGGCGCAGGCGACGGCGACGACGCTCGCCACGACGATGTCGACGACTCGCCACGTGAATCGGCCCCCTCCCGCCTTCGAGGCGGTGGCCTGCGGTGTGCGCACGGGTGCGGACATGTGCTTCTCCCTTCCTGCGCCGGCATGATCCGGATCAGGTTCGACGGTCGGCGCGCGGCTCGCGCCCTCTCAGCCCGGCTCTCTCGGACTCCCGTGGTGCTGCGGCGTCGTTCGACGCGGCAGGCGAGGTGATGACCTCGGCGCGAAGGAGTATAGGCACCTCTCGATCGCGGGCGCCACCCCGCACGACGCGGACTGTCATCGGATCGTGAGACGAAATCGGTCGGATCTGCGGGGTTCGCGCGGTCCGATCAAGTAACTTGACAGCGTGAGCAGTGACGAGGGATTCGGCGAGCGCGAAGAGCGCGCCCCCGTCGACGGTCCCGTCGACACGGAGGGCTCGCGCGCCGAGGAGCCTGTCTCGCAGGCTCCCGCGGGCGACGGATCCGTCGACGCGGCGGATCCCGAAGCGGCCGGCGAGCGCGCCGATGCCGACTCGCCTCGCGACGAAGACGGCGACGTGCCCGCCGATGATGCCGCTCACGACGAGGAGTCGGACGAAGAAGCTCCCAGCGACCCGGAGGCCGCCGAGGGCGACGCCGCATCCACTGGCGTGCGCGCGGACGAGCAGACTGACGCCGACGCCACGACCGTGATCCCTGTCGCGGGCGATGCCGACGCAGACGACGTCGAGGAACCGGCCGCGGATCCCGCCGCGGACGACTCCGTTCCCGAGCGCGCGTCAGGCGCGGACGAGGGCGACGCGGGCGCAGACGAAACCGCCCTTGCCGCCAACGACGCCGACGCGTCGGCTGCAGACGACACGGCCGCGGATCCCGACGCGACGACGCTGATCCCCGTCGCGGGCGACGCGGGCGCAGACGACGAGAACCTGCCCGGCCAGGCGCCCGAGGGTGACGCTGACGCGACCGCCCGCGGCGCTGCCCCGTCGACCGCCGACACGACCGCGACCGGCGCCGTGCCCCTGGTCCCCAGCGATGGCCGCGGCGCCGCAGCCGACGACGTGGACCGCCCCGGCGCCGACGTCGCGGCCCCCGAGTCGGTCCCCACGATCACGGGCCTCTTCGACCTGCCGCACGGCGAGGATCCCGACGAGCCCGAAGACGAGGACGAAGCGGACGACGACGAGGACGATGAGGACGGCGACGCCGACTTCGTCGACGAGCAGGCGCCGCAGACCGACTCCATCCGGATCCTCGCTGAGATGTTCAGCGGCTTCCGCCGCCGCAGCGAGACGCCGCAGGAAGACCTGCAGGAGATGCTCGGCACGGCGACGCAGTCGATCGCCGTGATCCCGGCCGGCGCGGCAGCCGCGCCGCTCGCGCTCACGGCGGGTCCGTCCGAGGCGCCTGCAAGCCCCGCACAGGCCGCGACCGAGCCGCCGACGACCGCCGGCGCGATCCCCGTCGCCGAGCCCGCGGAGACCCAGCCGATCGAGACGGTGACGCCCGAGGCCGAGGCCGGCGTCACGGTCGCCGCACAGGCGGCGGCCCCCGAGGCCCTGACACGCGCGCCGGCCGATTCCGTTCCCACCAAGGAGGTGCCCGTGGCAGCGCCGGGCGATGAGCAGCAGACCGTCCGCACAGCGTACGTGCCCCGCGACGGCGGGAACGCGACCGAGCAGGCGCTCGCATGGCTCACGGCCGAGAACGTCGCGACGGGCCAGAGCCCGATCCTCACCTCCGACGCCGACCTCGTGCCCCGCAAGCGCCACCGGTGGGTCGGCGCGGTCTTCGCGCCCATCGTGACGGCGATCGTGCTCGCGGTCGTCTACGTCGTCGCGTTCTCGGTGTGGCCGCTCGACAACGT
>JAJUIM010000424.1 GCA_029267645.1 Microbacterium sp. | reverse complement strand
GATCGTGCGCCTCGGGCTCACCCCCGCGGCCGAGCGCGACCCCGCTGCGCTCACCGAGGCGCTGCGCTCGCCCTACGGCGGGTTCGACGGCGTCGCGCTCCGCAGGCTCCGAGCCGGCCTGCGTCACGCCGAGCTCGCCGACGGCGGCACGCGGCCGGCCCGCGAGCTGCTCGCCGAGGGTTTCGCGCACCCCGCGCTGTTCGCCTCGCTCGACACGGCGGAGGGCCGCTCTGCCGAGCGCTTCGCGGTCACGGTGCGCGAGGTGGGCGAGCTCGCGCACCGCGGCGCCACGGTCCACGAGCTGCTGTGGCACGTCTGGGACCGGGCCCGGGGTCTCGACGGCCGCCGGCTGAGCGATGCCTGGCGCCGCGCCTCGAGCGGCTCCGGCCCGACCGCGGCCGACGCAACGCGAGCGCTCGACGGCCTCGTGGCGCTGTTCGCGGCCGCCAAGCGCGCGATCGAGCGCAGCCCGCACGACCCGCCGGGCCGCTTCATCGCCGACATCCTCGACAGCGACGTGCCCGAGGACACGCTTGCCTCGCCCGACCGGGGCGCGACCGTGTCGCTCCTGACGCCCGCGAACGCGCTGTCGACCGAGTTCGAGGTCGTCGTCGTCGCGGGCGTGCAGGACGGCGTCTGGCCGAACCTCCGCCTGCGCGGCGGCCTGCTCGGTTCGTGGCGGCTCGCGCGGGCGATCGAGGCGGCGCGCGAGGGTCGCGCCGACGAAGAGCTCGGCCTCGTCGACCGCCGCCGCGAGGCCCTGCACGACGAGCTGCGGCTCTTCGTGCGGGCGCTGTCGCGCGCGCGCTCCCGGCTCATCGTGACCGCTGTCGACGACGAGGGCGCCGTGCCGAGCGCGCTGTTCGGCCTGCTGCCGCCCGCCGAGCCGCGCGAGCAGGCCGCCGAACACCCCCTCACGCTGCGCGGGCTCGTCGCGCGGTACCGCCGCGTGCTCACGACCTCCGCCGATCACGCGGCGCGCGACGACGCCGCCCAGCAGCTGCGTGTCCTCGCCGAGCACGGCGTGCCCGGCGCCGACCCGGACGACTGGTACGGGGTGCGTCCGCCGACGACGACGGCGCCGCTGCGCGACCTCGAGGCGGGCAGCGTCTCGGTGTCGCCGTCGCAGATCGACGGCTTCGAGACGTGCGGACTCGGGTGGGCGATCCAGGCGCTCGGGGGGGACACGATCACGTCGCCGAGCGCGGGCCTCGGCACGCTGCTGCACGCGGCGCTCGAAGCGGCGCCGTCAGGCGGCGTCGAGACGATGCGCGCTGTCGTCGACGCGAGGTGGGGCGAGCTCGACTTCGAGACGCCGTGGATCGCGACGCGCGAGCGCCGCCGCATCGACGAGTACATCCGCAGGCTCGACGACTACCTCGCGCAGGTGGGCGCACAGGACGGCGCCGTGCTCGCCTCCGAGGCGCCGTTCGGGTTCGCGATCGCGCTCGACGACGAGCGGGTGATCCCCTCCGACGAGCGCGGGCCGGGTCGGGCGATCGTGCGCGGCGTCATCGACAGGGTCGAGACCTATCCTCGCGGATCGGGGGAGCACCCGCTCGCGCGCTCGCGCGGCTTCGAGCCGATGCGGGCCGTCGACGACGACGCGCCTGCCCGCGTCGTCGTCGCCGACCTCAAGAGCGGCAAGAGCGAGGCGCGCGTGTCCGACGCGAGGGTCGCCGACGACGCTCAGCTCGCCGCCTATCAGGTCGCGGTCGAGCAGGGCCTCGTGCCGGGCGCCGATCCCGCGTCGCTCGCGGGCGCGCGCCTCGTCGTCGTCTCGCAGACGCTCGCGAAGAGCGCCTATCGCGTCGCGCACCAGCACGCGCTCGTGGGCGAGGAGCGTGCGGCG
>JAJUIM010000339.1 GCA_029267645.1 Microbacterium sp. | reverse complement strand
GTACGCGAAGATCGCGCCGCCCGAGAGGTCGGAGAAGCGGGTGAGCTGCGTGCCGAGACCGGGGCCGTAGAGCAGGTTGTCGCCCAGCACGAGCGCGACCGAGTCGTCGCCGATGAAGTCGGCGCCGATCGTGAACGCCTGTGCGAGGCCGTCGGGGGAGGGCTGCTGCGCGAAGCTGATGTTCACGCCGAACTGCGAGCCGTCGCCGAGCAGTCGCTCGAAGCCGGGCGCGTCGTGCGGCGTCGTGATGACGAGGATGTCGCGGATCCCCGCCAGCATGAGCGTCGACAGCGGGTAGTAGATCATCGGCTTGTCGTACACCGGCACGAGCTGCTTCGAGACGCCTAGCGTGATGGGGTGCAGGCGGGTGCCGCTGCCGCCGGCCAGAATGATGCCCTTCATAGCCTCCATCGTGTCATGCGGGCTCCCGTTCTGCCGGGCGGCTAGCCTCTTTGAGGCCGGTCACGACGGAAGGACGCCCATGACGCATGCCCCCGAGCTCGCCGAACGGGCGGAGGCCGCCGAGACGCGCTGGCAGCGCGTGAAGTGGCCGCTCCTCGCCGTCGCGCTCACCGTGATCCTCGCCGTCGGGCGCGTCGCGCTGAATCCGCGCTTCTATTTCACCGACGACACCGAGCGCGGATCCTTCGGGCAGTGGTGGGCGCTCGGCGAATACCTCACGCAGGGCACGCTGCCGATCCTCGACCCGTCGGCCTGGCAGGGCGGCAACTACTTCGCCGAGGGGCAGTGGGGGATCCTCAGCCCCGTCACGTGGCTCATCGGCCTGACGGCCTACATCGCGCCCGACGCGGCGCTGCACGTCACGGCGTGGAAGGTGCTCTTCCTCGCGGTCTTCGCGATCGGCATGTACCTGATCTCGCGTGACTTCGGCGCCTCGCGCCCCTGGGCCGCGCTCGCCGCAGTGCTCGCGCCCGCCGCGGGGTTCACGGTGTACATGGACGCCGCGAGCTGGTCGACCGGCCTGTTCGACTCGTGCCTGCTGCCGCTCGTGTGGTGGACCCTGCGGCGCACCGCCGACCGCGGGCGCTCGCCCATCCCGTACCTCGTCGCGAGCTTCACGCTCGTGACGATCGGCTACGTCTTCGGCGTCATCGTGCTCGTCGTGCTGCTCGTCGAGACCCTCGTGCGCCACATCGTCGCGCGCGACCGCGGCGCGATCGTCCGCACGATCCTCGCGAGCGCGTGGGGCGCGCTCTGGACGATCGTCGTGTACCTGCCCGCGATCATGACGTCGCCCGTCACCGAGCGCAGCACGGATCCCATCGGCAACAACCACTTCCTCAATGCCGACGTCGCAGACCTCTTCTCTGCGGGATCCCCCTTGACGACCGCGACGATCCACTCGTTCCGCGGCGACGTGACCGAGGGGCCGCTCGTGTACATCGCGTGGCTCGTGCCGCTGATCCCGCTCTTCCTGCCGATCCCGCGCGACGCCGTGCGGCGCCTGATCCCCGTGTGGGTCTTCGGGGCCGCGATGCTCGCGTTCATCCTCGCGCCGAGCGACCTGGGGCCGATCCGCTGGCCGATCCGCATGATGCCGTACGTCGCGATCGCCGTCATCATCGTGCTCGCCGTCGCCGCGACCCGCGCGTTCCCCGAGCGCATCACGCGCGGCAGGGTGTGGGCGTCGGTCGCCCTCATCGCCGCCATGACCTACATCAGCTGGGTCGGCGAGATGTGGTCGTGGCGCTCGCTCGCGCTCGCCGCGGCGCTGCAGCTCGTGGCGCTGTGGGCGTTCTGGTTCGTGGCCTCGCGGAAGGAGCGGTCGTTCCGGGCCGGATCCGTCGCGCCGTGGCGCCGCAAGACCGCGGTCGTCGTGCTCGCGTCGATGCTCGTGACGGTGGGCGTGGGCGCGGCGCAGCTGCTGCAGTGGCGCGCGTCGCCCCTGCCCACCGTGAACGCCCCGACCTCGACTGACGAGCTCACGAGCGTGCTCGAGGGCGCCTCGGGCGACGCGATCGTCGTCGGCAACTACTACACGGGCCAGTCGACGCCCGACAGCTGGAACGAGCGCCTCATGGGCAACCTCTGGTACCTCTCGGACACGAACGTCGCGAGCGTGTACACGGTGCTGCCGTTCGAGACCTTCGCGAGCGACCTGTGCAGCGACCTGCGCGGGCTCACGTGCGAGGACGCCCTCGACGTGCTGTGGAGCATCGACGAGGACACGGGCGAGCGCGTCGCCGACCTCATGAGCATCTCGACGATCATCGCTGCGAAGGACACGTTCCCCGACGAGCCGACGCCGCCCGAGGGATGGCACCTCGAGCGCGACGCCTGGTGGAACTGGTTCTTCGAGCGCGACGAGCCGCTGCCGTCGGCCGGCGGCGTGACGTGGTCGGGCGAGGGCACATCAGTCACGGTCGAGGACGAGACGCAGACGAGCGTGACGTTCACGGTCGACGAGGTGGGCGCGGATCCGCGGGTTGTGCTGAGCCGCCTGCCGTTCCCGGGGTACTCCGTCGACGG
>JAJUIM010000393.1 GCA_029267645.1 Microbacterium sp. | reverse complement strand
GCCCGATCCGCGCGCGCCCGGACTGTGGCATGCGGCCGGCCAGGAGGGGGCGGGGATCGGACTGTCCGTCGGGATCGCGAAGCTGCTGGCGCAGGCGCTCGCGGGCGAGGCCACCGACCTCGACCTCGCGCCGTTCCGTCCCGAGCGATTCGATGAGGAGGTCGCCGCATGAGCGCCGAGAGCGAAGCGCACACGTTCACGTTCGACGGACGCCCCGTGCCGTTCCGTCCCGGCCAGACCGTGGGGGCGGCGCTCATGGGAAGCGGCGTCGCCTCGTGGCGGTCGACGCGACGCGGCGGCGAACCGCGCGGGCTGTTCTGCGGCATCGGCGTGTGCTTCGACTGCCTCATCACGGTCGACGGCGCGCGGGATCAGCGCGCCTGCCTCGTCGCGGCGTGCGAGGGGCAGGACGTGCGCAGCGGCGATCCGACCGAGCCGCTCCGCATCGAGGGAGGGGACCATGCGTGATCACCTCTTCGACCTCGCCGTCGTGGGCGCGGGGCCGGCAGGGCTGAGCGCGGCCGTCACGGCCGCCGAGGCCGGGCTCGACGTCGCGCTCGTCGACGCGGGGCGGCAGACCGGCGGGCAGTTCTGGCGGCACCCCGACGAGCGGCACCTCGAGGGCTTCGCCGACGACGAGTCGACGGGCCACCACCACTGGGAGCGCTTCCGCGACCTGCGGGCGCGGCTCGCCGCCTGCGTGCAAGCGGGATCGATCGCCCACGTCGCCGAGCGACAGGTGTGGCGCGCCGACGACGACGGCGAGACCGTGCGGCTCGCCACCGCGCCCGTCGCAGGACGCGACGCGCGCGAGCCCGCCGACCGGGAGATCCGCGCGCGGCGCCTGCTGCTCGCGACCGGCGCGTACGACAGGCAGCTGCCCGTGCCCGG
This sequence comes from Microbacterium sp., assembly GCA_029267645.1. Taxonomy (GTDB): domain Bacteria; phylum Actinomycetota; class Actinomycetes; order Actinomycetales; family Microbacteriaceae; genus Microbacterium. Next base: position 1,220 of record JAJUIM010000393.1, on the reverse strand, counting down.
GTGGACGCTCCCCGGCGTCATGGCGGCGGGCGGCGTGCAGGCGCTCGTCAAGGCGCACCAGGTGCGCGCGGGGCGGCGCGCCGTCGTCGCAGGCACGGGTCCGTTCCTGCTGTCGGTCGCAGCCGGGCTCGCGAAGGCCGGCGTCGAGGTCGTCGCGGTGTGCGATGCGAACGCCCTCTCGCGCTGGGCCGCCACGCCGCTGCGGGCCGTGCAGGAGCCGGGCAAGCTCGTCGAGGGCGTCGAGTACGCCGCGACGATGCTGCGCCACCGCATCGGATTCCGCACCCGCACCATCGTGTCGGAGATCCGCGGCTCGTCGCGCGCCGAGCAGGTCGTCCTGCAGAAGGTCGACGCGCGCGGCCGGGCCGTGCCGGGCAGCGAGCGCACGGTCGAGGCCGACCTCGTCGCGCTCGGGTGGGGCTTCACGCCGCAGCTCGAACTGGCTGTCGGCCTCGAGCTCGACACCCGCGTCGACGAGGACGGCTCGCTCGTCGTGGCGGCCGGATCCGATCAGCGCACGTCATCGCCGCGCGTCTACGCGGCCGGCGAGACGACCGGCATCGGCGGCGCCGTGCAGTCGTGTGCTGAGGGCGAGCTGGCCGCGCTGTCGGTCGCGGCCGATCTCGGCGGGCACGCGGATCCGCGACGGGCCGCGCGGCTGCGGCGCCGCATCGCGCGCGGACGCCGCTTCGCGGTGGGCATGCACAGGGCGAGTCCGGTCCCCGCCGACTGGTCGCAGTGGCTGCGGCCCTCGACGACCGTGTGCCGCTGCGAGGAGGTGACGGCCGCGGAGGTCGAGGAGACGATCGTCGATCTCGCGGCCGACGACGCGCGCGACGTGCGCGTCACGGCGCGGCCGGGCATGGGCTGGTGCCAGGGGCGGGTGTGCGGCTTCGCCGTCTCGAAGCTCGTCGAGCGTTCCTCCGGCTGCGCCGCGAGCGCGGCCGCCCTCGAGCCGCTCTCGAAGCGGCCGATCGGCGCGCCCGTGCGACTCGGCGACATCGCGGACCTGGGCGCCGGCCGTCCCTGAAACGCGAACGCGCCGGGCGGATCCGCGGATCCGCCCGGCGCGTTCGCGTGCGCCAGAATCGTCAGACGATCTCGGGCACGACGCGCACGGCGCCCTTGTCTGCCGACTGCGCGAACGTCGCGTAGGCGCGCAGCGCCGGCGTCACCTTGCGGGGGCGCGGGGCCTTGGGGCGGTAGCCGCCGTTCGCCTC
>JAJUIM010000454.1 GCA_029267645.1 Microbacterium sp. | reverse complement strand
TCGTCGACGGCGCGCGCGCCGGCGAGCACGACGCGCTCGGGGGCGACGGATCCGCGCGGGAGCGTGAGCCCCTCGGCGCCGTCGCCGAGCGCGGCGCGCAGCGCCATGCCCTCGTATGCCCCCGTCGGCGAGGTGTCGGGGGAGTGCAGCGCCGCGTGCGCGTCGAACCACACGACGGCCGTGTCGTCGGCGGCGGCGTGGCCGATCGCGGGCACGGCGACGCCGCCGTCGCCGCCGATCACGAGCAGCCGCTCCGACGCGCCGAATCCCTCGAGCTCCTCCGTGAGCTGGCGGAAGACGCGCCGCAGCGTGCTCGCGCGCAGCACGCCGGTCTCGAGCGATTCGCCCGCCTCGTAGGGCACCTCGATGCGCGTCGACGCGGCGCTCGGCAGGTCGCCGAGAATCGCGTCGGCGCCGTCGATGAGCGCCATGGCGCGCGTGGACGGGGATCCCTGCCACTGGGGGACGACGATGAACCGTGCCATAGTGCGATCTTCCTCCGATTGCGTCAGGAATGGCAGAGGCGCCGCCCCGCGAGTGCGGAACGGCGCCTCGTGACGGACGGGCCCGTCAGCCCGCCGTGATGGATCCGGCGCTGCCGCCCGACTTCAGGGCGGCGAGACGAGCCTCGACCTCGGTGAGCTCGCCCACGTCCTCGAGCGACTCGAACTGGGCGTCGAGGCTCGACGCGCTCAGCTCTGCCTTGCCCGTCGCGAGCGCCTCCTGGCGGCGCACCTTCTCCTCGAAGCGGCCGAGCTCGCTCGTCGGGTCCATGACGTCGACCGACTTGACCGCGTCGTGCACCTTGTTCTGGGCCTCGGCGACCTTGGCGCGCGAGACGAGCTCGTTGCGCTTGCTCTTCAGCTGCTCGAGCTTCTGCTTCATGCCGCCCAGGCCGTCCTTGAGCTTGTCGACGACGACCTGCTGCTGCTGGATCTGCGGCTCGACGGCCTTGATCTCGTTCTCGGTCTGCACCTGGCGCTGGATCGCGACCTTGGCGAGGTTGTCGAACTTGTCGGCGCCCGCGATGTCGCCGGCCGCGCGCAGCTCGTCGCCCTTGCGGCTCGCGGCGATGGCCTTGTTGCCCCACTCCTCGGCCGTCTTCTTGTCCTCGGCGTTGTCGCGCTCGAGGAGGCGCAGCTGGCCGATCGTCTCCGCGATCGCGGCCTCGGCCTCGGCGATGTTGTTCGTGTAGTCGCGGACGAGCTGATCGAGCATCTTCTCGGGGTCTTCGGCCTGGTCGATGAGCGAGTTGACGTTCGCTCGGATCAGGGTCGAGATGCGCCCGAAGATGGACTGCTTGCTCATGGAATGTGCCTTTCGATGGGTGACGTGAGAGGTTCCTGCAGACGAGTCTTCCGGGTTTTCATATGCGGCGCATCAGAATCGCCGACCGCCGCCTGCGCGGCCACGTCCTGCGCTGAATCCGCCGCCCGCGCGGCCGCGCCCGCCGCCGAAGCTGCCGATGCTGCCGAGGCCGCCGCGCGAGCCGCCGCCCCAGCCGGATCCGCGCCTGCCGCCGCCGGAGATGGCGCCGCCGATGAGCCCGCCGATGATGCCGCCGACGATCTGCTGGCCGACCCCGGATCCGGTGCCCGACGAGGCGTAGCGGCGGGCGTCGCTGTGTGCCTGCGAGGCGGCCTGGCGCGCCGCGTCGCGGGCGC
>JAJUIM010000045.1 GCA_029267645.1 Microbacterium sp. | reverse complement strand
GACGGGGCCCTCGAGTCGCACCATGAGGTCGACCCACTGCAGCCCGCGCCGGATGTTCTTCGGCACGTTGTACGACGGGTCGGTGAGGTTCTGGGATCCGACGAACGCGACCTCGCTGTCGATCACGAGGATCTTGCGGTGATTGCGCAGGTCGGGGCGCTGGAACTTGCCCGACAGCGGCTTGAGCGGCAGCAGGAAGTGCCAGTCGGCGCCCATGCGCGAAAGCCGCTCCTTCGTCTGCCGGTGCAGGGGCTTGACGAGGTTCGCCCAGTGATCCATGAGCACGCGCACCGTGACGCCGCGCTGGATCGCCTCCTCGAGCGCCGCGAAGAAGTCGTCCGTCGCCGCGTCGCTCTTGAAGATGTAGAACTCGACGTGCACGTAGCGCTTCGCGGCTCGGATCGCCGCCGTCATCTCGTCGATGCTCTGCTGGTAGTCGGAGATGATGCGCGCGCCGTTGTCGCCCGAGAGCGGGAGCGCGCCGAGCTCGCGGTTGAGCTTGACGATCTGCTCGAACCACGCCGGCGGGTTGGGCAGCAGCACGCCCAGCTCAAGGTGCTCGTTGGCGGCGCGCAGCTCGGCGTTGACGGCGGTCTGGATGTCGCGCCGCTTCTTGGGCAGGCGCGGATTGCCGATGAGCAGGAAGAACAGCACGCCCGGAATCGGCAGGAAAAAGATGAGCAGGAGCCAGGCCATTGCCGCCGTGGGGCGGCGCCCGGGCGGCACGAACATGATCGCCGTGAGGCGGATGACCATGTCGAGGACGAAGACGAACACCGTCCAGACGGTCGACCACGAGAACACGGTCGACCACGAGAACCAGTCCACGTCGCTCCCTCCCCGGCGGCTCGCCGGTCATCCCGCCAGCCTAGTCGGGAGCGGGCCCTGGCCGGGAGATCAGTCGCGCTCGGCGGGGAGGCCGCGCTTGGCGCGCTCCTCCGCCTCGATCTTCGAGAACGCGCGACGCTCGGTGCGGTCGAACTTCAGGATGTTGCGCAGGATCCAGAAGAACAGCACCGTGATGACGATCGTCGGGGCGATCGACCACAGCGCGGCGACCCAGTACTCATCCACGTCCGGCATTGTATGCCGCCGGGTTCTGCGGAGCCTGTGCGCGGCCGGGTCAGCGCGCTCACAGGCCCGCTGAGGCCGGGATCTTGTCCACAGCCCGGCCGCAGCGCCTCGGAGCGCACGAGCATCGGGACATGTCTCTTTCGCTCCGCACCTCATCCGCCATTCGCCTCCTCGCGGCGCTTCCGCACCAGCTCGGCTACACGCCGCGCGACAGCGTCGTGATCCTGCCCGTCGCGGGCCGCGAGACCCGCGGCATCCTGCGCATGGATCTCCCCTCCCCCGACGACATCGACGCCGTCGCCGGCATCGCCGTCGCGAACGCGCGGCGCGTGCCCGACGCCGATGCCGCGATCGTCGTCGTGTTCACCTCGGGCGACGCCCTCGACGCGGAGGGCGTCGCGCACGGCACGCTCGTGAACGCGATCCGCCGGCGCGCCGACGACGAGGGCCTCGCGGTGCCCGGTGAGCTCTGCGTCGCGCGCGACGGCTGGACCTCGTACGCGGATCCCGACGTGCGCCCGCTCGCCGACATCAGCGGCGAGCGCGAACCCGGCCCCGAGGCCGCGCGTTCGCAGGCCGACGGCATCGACGTGCCGCACTCGGGCGCCGCCGACCGCGAGCGCGTCGCCGCGCTCATCGGCCTGCTCGACGCGCTGCCGACCGATCCGTACCGGCGGCGCCTCTCCAGCGCGCGCGTCTTCACGGGCGACGACGCCCTGGACGCCGATCTCCGCGCGCTCGACGCCGACCCGCACGGGATCTTCGAGGAGGCCGTCGGCGACGCGGTCCCCACGCCCGAGCGCGCCGCGCTGTGGATGTGGATCCTGCGCGCGCCCGCGCTGCGCGACGTCGCGCTCACGCAGTGGGCGGGCGGCGCGGGCGAGGCGCGCACGACGCTCACGTGGCAGGACGCGTGGAACGCCGGCACGAGCGACGTGCCCGACTTCCCCGTGCGCCTCGCGGGCGAGGGGCCGCGCCCCGAGATGAGCCGCCTCGACCGCGCACGTGAGACGGTGCGCGGGCTCGCGGCCCGTGCGCCCCTCACGCACCTGCCCGTGTGCTTCGCGGTGTGCGCGTGGCTGTCCTGGGCGCTCGGCAACTCGACGCACGCGGCCGAGTACGCGAGGCGAGCCCTCGAGCTCGAGCCGGGCTATACGCTCCCCGGCCTCGTGCACGGCCTCACCGACGCCGGCGTGCTGCCCGGGTGGGCCTACGATCCCGACGGCGCACCGCTCGTGCCGCCGTGGGTGCTGGCGCAGGTGTGAACCGTGCGCCTACTTGACGAGCGGGAAGAGGATCGTCTCGCGGATGCCAAGCCCCGTGAGCGTCATGAGCAGGCGGTCGATGCCCATGCCCATGCCGCCCGACGGCGGCATGCCGTGCTCGAGCGCGCGCAGGAAGTCCTCGTCGATGCGCATGGCCTCGTCGTCGCCGCGGTCGGCGAGCTTCGCCTGCTCGACGAAGCGCTCGCGCTGGATGACGGGGTCGACGAGCTCGGAGTAGCCCGTGCCCTGCTCGTAGCCGTTGATGTAGAGGTCCCACTTCTCGACGACGCCCGGGATCGAGCGGTGGTCGCGCACGAGCGGGCTCGTGTCGACGGGGAAGTCCATGACGAACGTCGGCTCGGTGAGGTGGTCGCCCACGAAGTGCTCCCACAGCTCCTCGACGAGCTTGCCGTGCGTCGCGTGCTGCGGCACCTCGACGCCGCTGCGCTCGGCGAGGGCGACGAGGTCATCGAACGAGGTCTCGGGCGTGATCTCGACGCCCGCCGCCTCGGAGAGCGACGGGTACATCGAGATGCGCGCCCACTCGCCGCCGAGGTCGTGCTCGCTGCCGTCGGCCCACGTCACGGTCGTCGAACCATGCACCGCGATCGCGGCGTTCTGGATGAGCTTCTGCGTGAGGTCGGCGATGCCGTTGTAGTCGCTGTACGCCTGGTACGCCTCGAGCATCGCGAACTCGGGGCTGTGCGTCGAGTCGGCGCCCTCGTTGCGGAAGTTGCGGTTGATCTCGAAGACGCGGTCGATGCCGCCCACGACGGCGCGCTTGAGGTACAGCTCGGGCGCGATGCGCAGGTACAGCTCGGTGTCGAACGCGTTCGAGTGCGTCACGAACGGACGCGCGGCCGCGCCGCCAGGCTGCACCTGCAGCATGGGCGTCTCGACCTCGAGGAAGCCCTCGTCCTCGAACGTCTGACGCAGGCTCTTCATGGCCGTCGCGCGGGCGCGGGCCGTCTCGCGCGCCTGGTCTCGCACGATGAGGTCGAGGTAGCGCTGGCGCACGCGCGATTCCTCGCTCAGCTCGGTGTAGAGGTTGGGCAGCGGCAGGATCGCCTTCGCGGCGATCTGCCACTCGTCGACCATGATCGACAACTCGCCGCGGCGGCTCGAGATCACCTCGCCCGAGATGAAGACGTGATCGCCGAGGTCAACGAGCTCCTTCCAACGCGCGAGCTGCTCGTCGCCCACCTTCGCGAGCGACACCATCGCCTGGATCCGCGAGCCGTCGCCCGCCTGCAGCGACGCGAAGCAGAGCTTGCCCGTGTTGCGGCTGAAGACCACGCGGCCCGCGACGCCGACCGTGACGCCGGTCTCGGCGCCCGCCTCGAGGCCGCCGTACTCGGCGCGCACGGCGGGGATCGTCGTCGTCACCGGCAGCGCCACGGGGTAGGCCCCGCCCGCGGCCGACTCGCGCTCCTCGATCAGACGCTCGCGCTTGGACAGCCGCACGGCCTTCTGCTCGAAGACGTCGTCCTCGGGCTGGGCGGCGTCGTGCTGTGCGGGCGTCTCAGACATGCGGGTTTCCTTGCGCGATCGGGTGCGACGGACGGGAGTCAATTCTATGCGGCGCGCGCTGAGAGCCCACAGCCGCCCGGCGTCACTGCTGCTCGAGGTCGGGCGGCAGGTCGGGGATCGCGGGGCTCGCCTCCGCGAGCGCGTGATCGACCGTCGACCGCACGAGCGACGACAGGAAGCCGCCGGGGTTCTCGACGCCGATGCCCCGCAGGATCCCCGTCGCCTGCTGCACGATCTGTCGCGAGAACTGCGTGGCCGTCTCGATCGCCTCGGCGTATGCCGCGCGGTCCTCCTCCGCGACGACGACGGGCTCGCAGCCGAGCTCGACCGCGAGCGCCTGAGCGATCGGCAGCACGGGGCCCGGAGCGCTCACGGCCGCATACGTCGCCGCGAGCTGGCGCAGGTCGATCGACGTGCCCGTGAACGTCATGGCCGGGTGCACGGCGAGCGGGATCGCGCCGCGCTCCGCCGCGGGGCGCAGCACCTCGATGCCGTGCGCGGCGTCGGTGTGCAGCACGAGCTGGCCCATCTGCCACAGCCCGGCCTCCGCGAAGCCGCGCACGACGCCCGCGAGCTCGGCCCGCGGAACGGCCAGCACGACGAGCTCGCTGCGGCGCAGCACCTCGGGGGCGTCGAGCACCGGCGCCCCCGGCAGCACGGCCGCCGCACGGTCGTCGTCGGATCCGCTCGTGATGCCCGTGATCTGGTGCCCCGCCCCGGCGAGCGCCGCCCCGATCACGGGGCCGACGCGGCCCGCACCGATGATCCCGACGCCCAGACGTCCCTCGCGCTGCATGCCCACCAGCGTGACACACCCCGGCTTCGCGGCGTCCGTCGATCATGTGCCAGTACCCTCACGCTGATGTCCTCCACGCAGCTCGGCCGCAGCCTGTCGCTGCGCCACATCCGGTTCATCGCACTCGGGACCGCGATCGGCACGGGCCTGTTCTACGGTTCGTCCGAGACGATTCAGGCTGCGGGACCGGCCGTGCTCATCGCCTACGTCATCGCGGGCTGCGCGGCGTTCGCCGTCATGCGCGCCCTCGGCGAGATGGCCGTGCGCCACCCCGTCGCGGGTTCCTTCGCGCAGTACACGGGTCGCTACGTCAGCCCGTTCCTGGGGTTCCTCACGGGCTGGACCTTCACGTTCGAGATGATCGTCGTCGCGATCGCCGACATGACGGCCGTCGCGGGCTACATGGGCATGTGGTACCCCGACACCCCCGGCTGGGTGTGGATGGCGGCCGCCCTGCTGCTGATCTGCGGCCTCAACGCCCTGCGCGTGAAGGTCTTCGGCGAGTTCGAGTTCTGGTTCACGATCATCAAGGTCGCGACGATCATCGCGATGATCGCGGGCGGCCTCGGCCTCATCGTCTTCGGTGTGAGCCTCGGCGGCTTCGAGCCCGGCCCGCACAACCTCTTCGAGGGCGCAGGCGGCTTCGCGCCGTTCGGCGTGTGGGGCATCATCATGAGCCTCGGCATCGTCGTGTTCTCGTTCGGCGGCATCGAGACGCTCGGCATGACCGCGGGGGAGACGGCCGACCCGGCCCGCTCGATCCCCAAGGCCGTCAACACCGTGCCCGTGCGGATCCTGCTGTTCTACGTCGCGACGCTCGCCGTCATCCTCATGCTGATCCCGTGGACCGAGATCGGCTCCGGCGAGTCGCCCTTCGTGCAGGTGTTCGCGCAGCTCGGCGTGCCCGCCGCCGCGCACATCATGAACCTCGTCGTGCTCACGGCCGCCCTGTCGGCCATGAACTCGATCACCTACGCCGCGAGCCGCACGATGTACGGGCTCGCGAAGCAGCACCACGCCCCCGCCGCGTTCACCCGCCTGTCGCGCTCGGGCGTGCCCATCGTGCCCGTCACGATCGTCGCCGCGTGCGGTGTGCTCGGGATCCTCGCCTACCTCTGGATCCCCGACCAGCTGTTCCTCGTCGTCGCCTCGATCGCGACCTTCGCGACCGTGCTCACGTGGGCGTCGATCCTGCTCGCGCACCACGGCATGCGCCGCGAGATGCGGCGAGACGGGACGCCCAGCGCCGGCTTCGCGATGCCGCTGTGGCCCTGGATCAACGTCCTCGCGCTCGCGTTCATGGCCTTCGTCGTCGTGATCCTCGCGTTCACCGAATCGGGCCAGTCGGCGCTCATCGTCGGCGCCGTCTGGATCGTGCTGCTCTCGATCGCCTACGCGCTGTTCGTCGGCCCGCAGGGCCGCGTGCGCCCCGAGCTCGAGACGCGGGTCTGACGCCCGCTCAGCCCACGCTCGCCCAGCGGTGCGTGTGGTCGCGCTCCGCCGCCGCGATCGCGCCGCGGCCGATGACGTCGGCGAGGCGCTGCGCGGCGTCGCGGTCGAGCGCGCTCACCTCGCCCGAGACGGGGCCTGGCACGGCGTGCAGGCGCAGCGTCGCGAGATCCTGCATCCGCGCGAGCGGACCCTGACCGACCGCGACGCCCTGCAGGCGCGCGAGCGGGAAGATCGCGAGGCGGCGACCCAGCCGGCCGCGGCGGATCAGCGTCGCGTAGGCCGTGACGCGCACGCCCAGCCGGCGCCGCTGCAGCCAGTGCCAGAACATGCCGCGACCGGGCACGGTCGTGAACGGATCCTCGTCCTGGGGGCCGAGGATCCCGTGCTCCCACACGAACTGCCCGTCGCGCTCCGGGCCGTCGGGCAGCAGCAGGGCCACGACGCGCTCGACGTCGGCCCGCGTGCCGACCGGCAGCACGACGGCAGCCGTCGCGGCCTGGCCGCTGTTCTGCTGCGAGGCGCTCATGCCGCCCATGCGGTTGATGCGCACGCTCCACCAGCCGAACGGCCGCCACAACAGGTTCTGCGTGATCTCGACCGCGTGCACGCGCCCCGGCGGGATCGTGCGCGTCACGGTCGTCAGCAGCCCGCTCGAGACGCGCACGCCGTCGGGCGTCGGCGCGATCGAGTAGCGGAACCCCTTCTGCAGGGCGCCCCACACGACGGCGAATGCCGCGATCACCATGGGGATGCCCGAGCCGAGCACCGCCGTCGCGAGGATGATCCACTTCTCGGGCCCGTCGGCGAAGAGCGTCACGGGGATCACGACGCCGACGACGATCAGCAGGAGGAAGAACAGCACCCAGAGCGCGCCCGTGATCGCCTGGGATCCGATGAGGCGCCCCATGGGGATCCGCACGACCGACTCGGGCACGACGTCGTCGCGGTCGACGCCCGTGACGATCCCCGTCACGCCCTCGCTCACGGTGTCGACGATGCCGCGGCGCTCCTCCTCGTCGCGACGGCGCGAGGAAGCCTTCGCCTCGCGCAGCCCCGACGCGAGGCGGAGGATGTCACGGCGCACCTGCTCGGCCCGCCCCGTCGCGAGGTACTCGAGCGCGACGTCGGCGCCCGTGCCCGCGCCTTCGAGCGTCAGCTTCGCCATGCCGATGAGGCGTGCGGGGAAGGGACGCGTGAGGTTGACGCCCTGCACGCGGTCGAGCGGCGCGCGTCGCTGCGAGCGGAAGATGATGCCCTTCTTGACCTCGACGTTCTCGTCGGTGATGCGGAACTGCTGGAACCGCCACACGAGCCAGTACGCGAAGACGAACAGGACGACGACCGCGAGCACCGCGAGGCCGACGAGGAAGATCATGTCGTTCGCGACCGTCCAGTCGACGGCCCACGAGATCGGATCCTCCGAGCTGATGTCGACGCCGCGCAGCTGCTCGGGCGCGAAGAGGCCGACCGCGATGTAGACGAGGCGATCGCGCATGTTCGCGATCACGACGCCGAGCACGATCACGAGCACGAGGCCGCCCTTGAACAGGGGCGTCAGCGGGTGCAGGCGGTGCCACTCGCCGTCGGCGAGCTCGCTGGCTCCGCCGCCCGGCAGCACCTCGTCCTGCGGCGGAACGGGCTGCTGCGGCTGCGGGCTCGGCGTCGTCACAGGCCGGTCCTCCGTGTCTCGGCGACCTCGATGAGCGTATCGCGCAGCGCCTCCGCCGCCTGCTGCCCGAGGCCCGGGATCTCGACGCCCGTCGAGGCGGCCGCCGTCACCATCTTCAGCTTCGAGACGCCGAAGATGCGGTCGAGGGGGCCGTGCGTGATGTCGATCAGCTGCATGCGCCCGTACGGCACCGCGACCATGCGCTGCCACAGGATGCCCTTGCGGAACACGATGTCGTCGCCGCGCAGCATGTAGCCGAGAGCCTTCGCCTGGCGCGGCAGGATCGCGAGGCTCACGATCTGCACGAGCATGATCGCGCCGCCCGCGATCCACGGCCACCACTGGCCCGTGAAGTACCACACGGCCGCCGCCGCGACCGCGACGACGACGAGCAGCAGGCCCTCCTGCACGAACTGCGACACGACGTACTTGGGCGAGATCTGGTGCCACGTGCCGTCGAGCGCGAGGCCCCGGCGGCGCGGCTCGCGGATCCCGCGATACGTGCCCTCGTCGAGCTCGGCGGGCGCCGGTATCGGCTCGCGCGACGCGGGGAAGTCGGGCGCCGTCGGCGCGACGGGGACCGCGGGCGCGGCCTCGCTCTCGCGGCGACGCCGGAGCGGCGGGACGGGAGCAGGAGGCGCGGGGTCGGCCGGCGCCTCGTTCGGGGCGACCGGGGCCGGCGGGGCGACGTTCGGCTCAGAACTCGGGTTCGGCTCCGGGTTCTGGGGCGTCTGGCTCTCGCTCATCGGGATCCTTCGGGAGGGTGCACATGTGCTCGGCGATCAGCGCCAGCACGACGAGGACAGCTCCCCCGACGGCTGTGGCGATCGCCTCAGTCATCGAGCCTAGTGCGGGAACCACGGGACGTGTGAGGACGAAGCCGAGCAGGCCGAGCGCGAAGGCGCCGACGAGCGCTCCCAGCATGCTCGACGCCTTCGCGAGCGCGGCCACGCGCACGGCCCGGAACGGGTCCACGCGCGGCGCACGCGGATCCTTCACCGAGCGGCGGATGGGCCACGCGAGCGCGAGGCACGCGACGCCGAGCGCCACGAGGAGGATCGGCAGCATGACCGACGGCGTGAACGTCGCGCGGCCGGCCCCCGTGAGGAGGATGTCGACGACAGCACCCGCCGCCGCGCCTACGACGGCGCACGCGACGAGCGTCAGCGGGGCGGTGCGCTTCACGACGCCCCCGCCGCGAGCTCGTCGCGCAGCCGGGCGACGCGTCCGCGCCCGGGCAGGATCGCGTCGGGGTCGACCTCTGCCCACGGCGCGAGCACGAAGTCGCGCTCGTGTGCGCGCGGATGCGGGAGCGTCAGGCGCGGATCGTCGCTCGTGACGTCGCCGTACGCGATGAGGTCGAGGTCGAGCGTGCGGTCGCCCCACCGCTCGCGGCGCACGCGGCCGTGGCGCTCCTCGATCGCGTGCAGCGCCTCGAGGAGAATCGACGGCGCGAGCCGCGTCTCGACGAGCGCGACGGCGTTGAGATAGCCGGGCTTCGACGGATCCGGCCCGTCGAGCGTCACGGCGACCGACGCGATCGGCGTCGAGCAGACGACCTTCGAGGTGAGCGGCAGCGCCCGCAGCTCGCGCACGGCCTCGTCGAGGGCCGCACGCGTGTCGCCGAGGTTCGCGCCGAGCGCGACGACGGCCCGCGCGGGCGTCACGCCGCGCCCTCCCCCGCGTCGCGCACGCGGCGGATCCGCACCGCGACGTCGGCGAACTGCGCCGGAATCGGCGCGTGCGGCTTGTGCACGACGACCTCGGTCGCCCGGACGCGCTCATCCTCGAGGATCGCGCCCGCGATGCGCTGCGCAAGCGTCTCGATGAGGTCGACGGGATCGCCGCCCACGATCGCGACGATGCGCTCGGCCAGCTCGCCGTAGTGCACCGTGTCGGCGACGTCGTCGGACGACGCTGCGGGGCGGGTGTCGAGCTCGAGGCGCACGTCGATCACGAAGTCCTGCCCGTCGCGGCGCTCGGCGTCGAACACGCCGTGCCTGCCGAATGCCGTGAGGCCCATGAGCTCGATCGAATCCATCAGCCGTCCCACTCATCGACGACGGCGAGCGCGTCGCGCGTCGAGGTCACGTCGTGCACCCGCACGCCCCACGCGCCCGCCCGCTGCGCGAGCGCGCTCGTCGTGGCGGTCGCGAGGTCGCGCCGCTCGCGCGAGGGATCCTCGCCGAGGGCGCTCGTGAGGAAGCGCTTGCGCGACGTGCCGACGAGCACGCGGAAGCCGAGCGACGTGATCGCGTCGAGCTCGCGTAGCAGGCGCCAGTTCTGCTTGCCCGCCTTCGCGAAGCCGATACCGGGATCGAGCACGATGCGCGACGGATCCACGCCCGCTGCGACGGCCGAGTCGACCTGCTCGCGCAGCTCGTGCGCGACCTCGCGGCCGATCTCGGCGTACTCGGCGCGCGCGTACATGTCGCCCGACGGCCCGCGCCAGTGCCCGATCACGATCTCGGCCTGCGAGCCCGCCACGACGCGGAACATGTC
>JAJUIM010000361.1 GCA_029267645.1 Microbacterium sp. | reverse complement strand
GGCCGCGCCCTCGTGCGCGCGGGCCAGGGCGTCGATGTCGTCGCGCCTCGTGAGGGCGAATCGCGCGACGCTCGGCGCCTGGTCGCCCGCCCGCCGCACGTAGCCCACCCCGCGGTGGGCCGCGTCGCCCGGGATCCGCGCGGCCGACTCGGCGCCGATGAGCTGGCTGCTCTCGCGCTCCTCAGCGACGCGGAGCGCGACGCGCAGCGGGCTGTTGGCGAGCAGCGCGTCGCGGAGGATCCCCGATGCGCGCTGCGTGCCGAGCACGAGGTGCATCCCGAGCGCGCGCCCGCGCGCCGCGACGTCGGTGAAGACGGCGTGCAGGTCGGGGTGGTCCTGCAGGAGCGCGGCGAACTCGTCGATCACGATCACGAGCCGGGCGAGGTCGACGCGGGGATCGCCGATGTCCCGCGCGCCCGCGCCGGCGATCGCCCGCTCGCGGCGGTGGATCTCGGCGCGCAGCCCCTCGACCGCGCGCCGCGCCCCGCCGCCGTCGAGGTCGGTGAGGATGCCCGAGACGTGCGGCAGGTCGCGCAGGTGCTCGAACGCCGTGCCGCCCTTGAAATCACCGAGCAGGAACACGAGCGAAGCCGGATCGTGCGCGGCCGCGAGGGCGGCGATCCACGTCGTCAGGAACTCGCTCTTGCCCGCGCCCGTCGTGCCGACGACGACGGCGTGCGGCCCGTCGGAGACGAGGTCGAGCGCGACGAGCGGTGCGGGCTCGTCGGGCCTGTGCTCCCCGACGCCGACGACGGCGCGCAGGCCCGAGGGCGACCGGTCGGCGTCGTGCTCGGCCGCGTCGCGTTCGCGCACATGCGCGAGGCCGACGGGTCCCTGCGGCAGCGCGCGGGCTGCCGTCTGCTCCCGCGCGGCCATCGCGCCCGCGATGAGGCGCGCCTGGTGCGCCGAGACCGCCTCGAGGTCGAGCGCGACGTCGCCGCCGTCGGCGACGAGCCGCCCCGCGAGGCCGTCGTCGATCTCGACGAGCGCCTGGCACGCGTGCGGGATCGGCTCGCCCGGCAGCGCGAGCGCGATGACGGCGTCGGCCTGCGGGGGCGGCGCGTCGCTCGCGCGGATCACGGCGACGCGCACGGCGTCGGGCGCCACGTCGGTTGAGGCGTGCGGCAGGGCGTCGCCCCAGTCCTCCCCGAGCGGCCGCGCGATGAGGCGCAGCGCCTGCGGCGGGTGGCGCATGACGAGCTGCAGCGCGAGCGCGCGCACGACGGCGGCGCCCGCGACCGCGTCGCCTCGAACGCAGACGCCCGCCTCCCAGTCGACCGTCACGGGCGCGTCTTCGAGCCCCTGCGCGTCGGCGCGCAGCGCCTCGGCCTCGTCGCCCGATCCGCCCGTCACCCGCACGATGCTCGGCGCGACGCCGGATCCGACGACGAGCGCGCCCTGGCGACGCCAGGTCCAGCCGTCCTCCCCCGCCGCGCGCGCCACATCTGGGGCGGCCGCGCGGCGCAGCGTGCGCTCCTCGTCGTGCCTGCGCGCGACGTCGCCCCGGGTGCGCTCGCACGCCTCGTGGACCTCGCGCTCCGCCCGCCGACGCTCGCGCTTTGCCTGGCGGGCCGTGTCGAAGATCGAGGCGACCGCCATGAAGGGGCCGAGCGCCGCGAACCACAGCATGAAGACCGACCCCGTCACCTGCCACATGACGACCGCCCCGACGACGGGCACGAGCGACGCGAGCAGCGGGAACGGACGCCGCGAGGGAGGATCCGGCAGCCCCGGCAGCTCGAGGGGCTCGGCGAGGCGGCGCGTCGCGGGCGCCGCGGAGGTCTCGACGGGTGCGAAGGTCATGCCCCCATGCAAGCGCGGCGGCGCGTGCAGTGGGGCGTGAGAGGCCCCCTGTGGGGAGGGATCCGACAGAATCGCCGGGTGTGAGCGCGCTGAGCGCGATCAGTCGGTCGAGCCGCCGTCGTCGGCGGGGTCGTCCGCCTGCTCGTCTTCCTCGGGCTGGTGCACGCTCAGCACGTCGACGACGACGATCGAGACGTTGTCACGGCCGCCGTTCTCGAGCGCCGCAGACATCATCGCGGCCGTCGCGTCGGCCGGGTCGTCGTTCTCGTGCAGGAAGTGCAGGATGCCGTAGTCGGTGAGCTCCTTCGTGAGCCCGTCGGAGCAGATGACGTAGCGGTCGCCCGCCTGGACGTCGACGCGCACGTAGTCGGGTGCGACCTGCTCGGTGGGGCCGACCGCGCGCGTGATGACGTTGCTGTACGGGTGCGTCTCGGCCTCCTCCTCGCTCAGGCGGCCCGCCGCGACGAGCTCCTGCACGAGCGAGTGGTCGGTCGTGACCTGCATGAGCTGGTCGCCCCGCTGCAGGTAGACG
>JAJUIM010000347.1 GCA_029267645.1 Microbacterium sp. | reverse complement strand
TCGGCGGCGAGGCCGAGACGCCCCGCGGGCTCTGCGGGCGGCACGTCCGACGCGACACGCGACCACGCGCGCACGGGATCCCGGCGCGATCCGCGCAGCACCTCGGCGAGCGACTCGATCACCTTGAGCGTCACGTCGACCTCCTCGAGTACGCCCGGCGCGATCCACTCCTCCGCGCAGCTCACGATGTCGTCGTCGACGTAGGCGAGGCGCTCGAGGCGCGTGCACTCGACGCCCTCGTCGAGGCCGAGGAGCGCGGCGACGTCGGCGGGAGGCCGGCATCGCTCCGAGGCGACGGGGAACGTGCGCGCGACGGATCCAGCCATCTCGACCATGCGGTGCAGCGACGGCGGGCCGTCGCCCGAGATGACGTAGTCGAGGCGGCGGTTCACGAACGTGCCGGCTCCCTGCACGCGGCGCACGAGGAAGCGGGCCTCGAGCGCGTCGATCGCGCGGCGCACGGTCGCGCGGGTCGCGTCGAAGCGGGTCATGAGCTCGTGCTCGCTCGGGAGCCTGTCCCCCGCCGGACGTCCGGCGATCTCGCGCGTGAGCTCTTCGGCGATGCGGGCGGCGTCCATTCGGGCACGGTAGAAACGCGGCGTGAACGTCCGGCATCCGGTGGGTGACGGAACGGTGAAGTGGCGGGGTGCGCCGTTTTCCGGGCCATACGGTGACAGGGTGAACGAAACCTACGATGTCGCCGTCGTCGGCGCAGGCATCGTCGGCCTCGCCCACGCCCTCGCCGCCCATCGCCGGGGCCTGCGCACGATCGTGGTCGACAGGTCCGACTCGCTTCGCGGATCCACGGTCCGCAACTTCGGGCACGTCGGCACCGCGATGCAGTCGGGCGAGGGCCGCGAGTACGCCGAGCGCGCCCGCGAGATCTACCTCGAGATCGCGCCGCAGGCCGGCTTCTGGCTGGCGCGGCGCGGCACCCTCATGGTCGCGACGGCCGACGACGAGATGCAGGTGCTGCGCGAATCCGGTCAGGGCCGGCTGCTCAGCGCGCGCGAGGTGAGCGACCTCGCCCCCGTCGCGGGCGCCGTCGGCGGCGCGCTGCTGAAGGAGGACATGCAGGTCAACCCCCGCGAGGCCGGCCCGCGGATCGCGGCGTGGCTCGCGGCGCAGGGCGTCGACTTCGCGTGGCGCACGAACGCGCTCGGCGCGGATCCCGGATCCCTGCACACGGCGCGCGGCGTCGTGCGCGCCGAGACGATCGTGTTCTGCGTGAACCTCGACCTCGACCTCGTGCTGCCGGAGGTCGCCGAGCGCAACGGCGTCGGGCGGTGCGCGCTCGACATGATGCTCGCATCGGGCGTCGGCCTCGAGTTCCCCGTGCTGACGGGGTCGTCGATGCTGCGCTACCCCGCCTTCCGGTCGACGTCGGCGTACGGCGACCTGCGCGCCCGCTTCGATCGCGAGCGGCCCGACATGGTCGACTTCGACGTGAACCAGATGTACACCGAGGCGCCGGGCCTCGGGCTGTTCATCGGCGACACGCACCGCACCGAGCTCACGCTCTCGCCCTTCCATGACGAGCGCGCCTTCGAGCTGCTCGAGCGCGAGACCCGGCGCCTGTTCGGGCTGCCGACCATCGACGTGAAGCAGCGCTGGCAAGGCGCGTACGCGAAGGGCGACGGCGACTTCCTGCGCGAGCGCGTCGACGACGGCGTGTACGCGACCGCCGTGACCACCGGCGTCGGCATGACGACCGGACTCGGCCTCGGCGAATCGGTCATCAACGAGATCTACGGAGCGAACTGAATGAGCATCTCCCTCGTCTGCCTCGACATGGCGGGCACGACCGTGACCGACGACGGCGCCGTCATGAGCGCCTTCGCCCGCGCCATGGACGCGATCGGCATCGCCGACGGCAGCCCCGAGCGCGAGCGGGCCACGCAGTACACGATCGACACCATGGGCCAGTCGAAGATCGAGGTCTTCCGCGCCATCACCGGATCCGACGAGCGCGCCCAGACCGCCAGCCGCGCCTTCGAGGACGCGTACGTCGACGTGATCCGCGCGGGCGGCGCCTCGCCCCTGCCGGGCACGGAGGAGACGATCCGCGAGCTGCGCGGCGCCGGGATGCGCGTCGCCCTCACGACCGGGTTCTCGCCTGCCACGCGCGACGCGCTGCTCGCGTCGCTCGGGTGGGAGGACATCGCCGACATCGCCCTCGCGCCCGCCGACGCGGGTCGCGGCCGGCCGTTCCCCGACATGATCCTCACCGCCGTGCTGCGCCTCGGCGTCGACGACGTGCGCGAGGTCGCCGTCGTGGGCGACACCGCGAGCGACGTGCGCACGGGCCTGCGCGCGGGGGCCTCGATCGCCGCGGGCGTGCTCACGGGCACCCACGGCGAGGCCGAGTTCCGCGAGGCCGGCGCCACCCACGTGCTGGATTCCGTCGGCGACGTGCTGGGGTTGGTTGGGGCTGGGGCGCCCGCGCGC
>JAJUIM010000149.1 GCA_029267645.1 Microbacterium sp. | reverse complement strand
CGTCGCGCCCGGCGGGCACCTCCTCGTCACGTCGCACGCAGGACCGCCGCCGTGGGCCGCGGCCCACGGCCACGACGCGCGGTTCCTCGGGCCCGAGGAGGAGCTCGCGCTCCTCGACCTCGGCGAGGGCGCGTGGGAGCGCGTGGCGGTCGAGGTCCGCCCGCGTGAGACGACGGATCCGCGCGGCGAGCCCGCCGTCATGGACGACGCGGTGATCTTCCTGCGTCGCCGCTGACGGCGTCAGCCGAGCTGCTCGCCGAGCTCGAGCCAGCGCTCCTCGAGCGCGTCGTTCTCCTCCTGCAGCGCGCGGAGGTCGGCGTTGAGCCGCTGGAGGCCGTCGAAGTCGCCCTGGTCGTGCGCCGCCATGCGCTCGTGGATTCGCGCGGTCTCGGCCGAGATCTTCTCGAGGCGGCGCTCGATCGAGGCGAGCTCCTTCTCGGCCGCCCGCTTCTCGGCGCCCGAGAGCCCTGCGGCTGCGGGCGCGACGGCCCGGGATCCCGCGGACGCGGCCTGATCCTGCTCGGCGCGCAGCCGCAGGTACTCGTCGACGCCGCCCGGGACGTGGCGCAGGCGCCCGTCGAGGATCGCGTACTGCTGGTCGGTGATGCGCTCGAGCAGGTATCGGTCGTGGCTCACGACGAGCAGCGTGCCGGGCCACGAGTCGAGCAGATCCTCCATGGCGGCGAGCATCTCGCTGTCGACGTCGTTCGTGGGCTCGTCGAGCGCGATGACGTTCGGCTCGCTCAGCAGCAGCATGAGCAGCTGCAGGCGCCGCTTCTGGCCGCCCGACAAGTCGTCGACGCGCGCCGACAGGTGCTCGCGCGAGAAGCCGAGGCGCTCGAGCAGCTGCGCGGGCGTGAGGTCCTTGCCGTCGACGTTGAACGTCGTCTTCTCGCGCGCGAGCACCTCGCGCACGCGGTCGGATCCGATGTCGGCGAGCTGCGAGAACTGCTGGTCGAGCAGACCGAGCTTCACGGTCTTGCCGCGCTTGATGCGGCCGGAGGTCGGCGCGACCGCGCCCGTGATGAGGCCCAGCAGCGTCGACTTGCCCGCGCCGTTGGCGCCGAGGATCCCCGTGCGCTCGCCCGGGCCGATGCGCCACGTGACATCGCGCAGGATCTCCCGGCCCGCGAAGGAGACGCCCGCGTCGAGCACGTCGATGACGTCCTTGCCGAGCCGCGCGACGGCCATCTGCTTCAGCTCGATCGGGTTGCGCACGGGCGGCACGTCGGCGATGAGCTCGTTCGCGGCGTCGATGCGGAACTTCGGCTTCGACGTGCGCGCGGGCGCGCCGCGGCGCAGCCACGCGAGCTCCTTGCGCATCATGTTCTGGCGCTTCTGCTCCGTCGCGGCCGCGATCCTGTCGCGCTCCACGCGCTGCAGCACGTACGCCGCGTAGCCGCCCTCGAAGGGCTCGACGATGCCGTCGTGTACCTCCCACGTCTTCGTGCAGACCTCGTCGAGGAACCACCGGTCGTGCGTGATGACGACGAGGCCGCCGGCGTTCTTCGCCCAGCGCCGATTCAGGTGGTTCGCGAGCCACGCGATGCCCTCGACGTCGAGGTGGTTCGTCGGCTCGTCGAGCGCGATGAGATCCCAGTCGCCGATGAGCAGGGCTGCGAGGGCGACGCGGCGGCGCTGGCCGCCCGACAGCTCGCGGATTCTGGCGTCCCACGGCACGTCCTGCACGAGCCCCCGGATGATGTCGCGCACCGACGCATCGCCCGCCCACTCGTGCTCGGGGCGGTCGCCGACGACCGAGTGCGCGACCGTCGCATCGTCGTCGAGCTCGTCGGCCTGCGTCAGCACGCCGAAGCGCACGCCGCCGCGGCGCGTGACGCGCCCGCTCTGCGGCTGGACGGCACCCGCGAGCATGCCGAGCAGGCTTGACTTGCCGTCGCCGTTGCGGCCGACGATGCCGATCCTGTCGCCCTCGTCGATGCCGAGGGTCACCGAGTCGAACACGACCCGCGTCGGGTATTCCAGGTGCAGGGCCTCGGCCCCGAGAAGATGTGCCATATCCCCTCCAGCGTAGGGCGAGAGCCTGCGCGGACGATCCTCAGTCGAGCGAGACGAGCAGGTGGCGCAGGAGGGATCCGAGGCGCCGCTGGTCGGCCGCCGTCATGCCGCCGAGCAGCTCGGCCTCCGCGTCGATGAGCCGCGTGACGGCGGCGTCGACGCGCGTGCGGCCCTCGTCCGTGAGCGTGACGACGGCGCCGCGCCGGTCGGACGGATCCGTCGCCCGCTCGACGAGACCGCGCGCCTTCAGCCGGTCGATGCGGTTCGTCATGGTGCCGCTCGAGACGAGCGTCTGCTGCAGCAGCTGTTTGGGGCTCAGCTGGTAGGGCTCTCCCGCGCGGCGCAGCGCCGAGAGCACGTCCCACTCCCACGGCTCGATGTCGGTGCGGCGGAACGCCTCGCGGCGCGCGCGCTCGAGGTGGTGCGCGAGGCGGTCGATGCGCGAGAGCACCGACATGGGCGAGAAGTCGAGGTCGGGACGCTCGGTGCTCCACGCGCCCACGATGCGATCGACTTCGTCCTGTTCTGCGGCCATCGTTCGATTATCGCGCCGCGCGGGCGTCGGCGACACGCAGGCGCACGTGACAAACTGGAGGATGCGGCGCCCGTGCGCCGCGGATCCGCCATGGTGTAATGGCAGCACGACAGCCTTTGGAGCTGTGAGGTCCGGGTTCGAATCCTGGTGGCGGAGCGTGACTGATCACAACCTCGCCATCGTCGTCCTCGCGGCCGGACAGGGCACGCGCATGAAGTCCGCGACGCCCAAGGTGCTGCACCGCCTGGGCGGTCGCACCCTGCTCGGCCACGTGCTGCGCAGCGCCGAGTCGCTCGGCGCCGACCTCGTGCGCGTCGTCGTGCGGCATGAGCGCGACCGCATCGTCGAGGCGCTCGCCGACCATCCGGGCGTCGTCGCGGTCGACCAGGACGAGGTGCCGGGCACGGGGCGCGCGGCGCAGGCCGGCGTGCTGTCGCTGCCCGAGGACTTCGCGGGCGATGTGCTCGTGCTCTCGGGCGATGTGCCCCTCATCGAGGTCGAGACATTCCAGGCCATGCTCGACGAGCACCGCCGGCGGGGCGCGAGCGCGACGCTGCTCGGCGCGCACCTCGACGAGCCGCACGGGTACGGGCGCGTCATCCGCGGCGCCGACGGCATGGTCGAGCGCATCGTCGAGCAGAAGGACGCGACGCCCGACGAGGCTGCCGTCACCGAGATCAACCCCGGCGTGTACGTCTTCCGCGCGCGCGACCTGCGCGACGCGCTCGCGGCGGTCGGCACCGACAACGCGCAGGGCGAGATGTACCTCACCGACGTCATCGGCATCATGCGCGGGGCGGGCGGATCCATCGCGGGCGTCACGGCGCCCGACGCCGCCGCGGCGCTCGGCGTGAACGACCGCGTCCAGCTCGCGGAGGCCGCGCGGATCCTCAATCAGCGCGTGATCCGCCGCTGGCAGCTGGAGGGCGTGACGGTGCAGGATCCGCACACGACGTGGATCGACGACACCGCGACCCTCGCGCAGGATGTCACGCTGCTGCCGAACACGCACGTGCTGGGCGCCACGACGATCGCGGAGGGCGCCGTCGTCGGCCCCGACACGTCGCTCGTCGACACCGAGGTCGGCCGAGGCGCGACAGTGCGGCGCAGCGACGCCACGCTCGCCGTCATCGGCGACGGCGCGACAGTCGGGCCGTGGGCATACCTGCGCGCGGGCGCGGAGCTCGCCGACGGCGCGAAGGCCGGCACCTTCGTCGAGATCAAGAACTCGACCGTCGGCGAGGGCAGCAAGGTGCCGCACCTGTCGTACGTGGGCGACGCCGAGATCGGCGCGGGCGTGAACCTGGGCGCCGGCGCCATCACGGCGAACTACGACGACGTGCACAAGCACCGCACCGTCATCGAGGACCACGTGCACACGGGCTCACATACGGTCATGATCGCCCCGGTTAGACTGGGCGCTGGCGCGAAGACGGGAGCAGGGGCGGTCGTCCGCAAGGACGTGCCGGCCGGCGCACTTGCCATGAGCGTGGCACCCCAGCGAAACCTCGAGGGGTGGGTCGAGAAGAACAGGGCGGGAACCGCGGCGGCCGAATCGGCGGCGCGGGCCCAAGGCGCACAGAAAGCGACCGATGTCGACGAGCAAGAACAAGACGGTTGACCTTGACCTCGCTCGGGGGATCGCCCCCGGCAAGGAGCAGAAGACTCGCAAGCGCATGGTGGTGGTGACCGGCCGGTCGCACCCCGAGCTCGCAGCAGACGTCGCACGCCACCTCGGCATCGACCTCGCCCCGACCGAGCACCGCACGTTCGCCTCGGGCGAGCTGTACACGCGGTTCTCCGTCTCGATGCGCGGCACCGACGTGTTCCTCGTGCAGTCGTTCGGTGAGAAGATCAACGAGGATCTCATGGAGATGCTCATCATGCTGGACGCGCTGAAGCGCGCATCGGCGAAGCGCGTCACGGTCGTCGTGCCGTACTACCCGTACTCGCGCCAGGACAAGAAGGGCCGCGGCCGCGAGCCGATCTCGGCCCGTCTCATCACCGACCTCATCTCGACCGCGGGCGCCGACCGCATCATGAGCGTCGACCTGCACGCCTCGCAGATCCAGGGCTTCTTCGACGGACCCGTCGACCACCTCTTCGCGAAGCCCGTGCTCGAGCGGCACTTCGTCGACACCTTCACGCCCGACGAGCGCGAGACGCTCACGGTCGTCTCGCCCGACATGGGCCGCGTGCGCGTCGCCGACTCGTGGAGCGACTCGCTCGGCGCGCCCCTCGCGATCATCCACAAGCGCCGCGACCCGAAGGTCGCCAACCAGGTGTCGGTGCACGAGATCGTCGGATCCGTCGAGGGCCGCACGTGCCTCCTCGTCGACGACATGATCGACACGGCCGGCACGATCGTGAAGGCAGCGCAGGCGCTCAAGAAGAACGGCGCCAAGAAGGTCATCGTCGGCGCGACCCACGCGATCTTCAGCGACCCCGCGTCCGAGCGCCTGCAGGACGAGGCGATCGACCGCGTCGTCGTGACCGATACCGTGCCGGTGCCCGAGTACCGCCGCTTCGACAAGCTCACGGTGCTCTCGGCGGCCCCGCTGCTCGCGCGCGCGATCCAGGAGGTCTTCGACGACGGATCCGTCACGAGCATGTTCGACGGCGCCGCCTGACCCCCCGCGTCCGAAGGGCCCCTGCGGTGCAGGGGCCCTTTTTGGGTTGGGGTGGTTCTGCCTTGGGGGCCGCTCGGGAGGGGATTCACGTTCGGGAGTGCCGTGGCCGCGTGATGCGACCTCAGGAGCGCGGATCCCCTCCGGTGTGGGGTGTTGCGAGCTCCGAGCCGCGGGTTTCACCTCGGCAGGTGCGCCAGGGTGGTG
>JAJUIM010000267.1 GCA_029267645.1 Microbacterium sp. | reverse complement strand
GGCGGATCCACCCCGTCTCGCCGCCGTCGAGGTGCGTCGCGATCACGCCGACCGACCGCTCGGCGAACTCGAGGTGGTCGCGCACCCCGATTCCGTGGATGACCGGGGCGTAGATATCGAGCGGCACACGTCCTTGATACCGGACGGGCCGTGCGCGCGACGAAGATCACTCCAGCGACGGACGGCGGATCGTGCGGCAGGCTGACGACGTCGCGCGGGGTTCAGCGTGTGATGGAGGCATGAGCACCTCCGACACACCCCTCCTGGCCGCACGCGGCCTCGTCAAGACCTATGGCACGGCCACCGCCCTCGGCGGCGTCGACCTCGACGTGCACCCCGGCGAGTCGGTCGCGATCATGGGCGCATCGGGATCCGGCAAGACGACCCTGCTGCACGTCCTCGCGGGGATCGTCGCACCCGACGCGGGATCCGTGACCCTCTTGACGCGCGGCGCCTCGCGCGTCGTGACCGAGATGAGCGAGACCGACCGCTCGCGCCTGCGGCGCGAGGAGTTCGGCTTCGTGTTCCAGCAGGGCCTGCTGCTGCCCGAGCTCACGGCGGTCGAGAACGTGGCGCTGCCGCTCATGCTCGGCGGCCACGCGCGCGGCGCCGCCGAGACGCACGCGGCGCAGTGGATGGCGGCGCTCGGCCTCGCGGGCCTCGAGGAGCGCCGCATCGGCCAGCTCTCGGGCGGCCAGGCGCAGCGCGTCGCGATCGCCCGTGCGCAGGTCGCGGGCGCCGAGCTCGTCTTCGCCGACGAGCCCACGGGCGCGCTCGACTCGGGCACGTCGGCCGCCGTCATGACGGCGCTGCTCGACGCGACGCTCACGCAGGGCCACGCGCTCGTCGTCGTGACGCACGACCCGGGCGTCGCGGCGCGCTGCTCCCGCACGATCCACCTGCGCGACGGCCACGTGGTCGACGCGCGCACGGCGGATCCGGCGACCGCGGGCGGTGCACGATGAGCGTCGTCGCCGAGCGGATCCAGCCTCCCGCCCCGCTCGCCCCGAGCGGCCGCCGCGCGCGCCTCGCGGGCCTCACGTGGCATCTGTCGCGCCCGAGCGCCCAGTCGCTCGCGCCCATTGCCCTGCCGGCCGTCGCGTTCGCCGTCACGACCGCGCTGCTCTTGACCGTCACGGGCGGCACCCTCATGTTCTGGGCCGAGTCGGTCGAGGCCGACCCCATCAACGGCATGTACCGCGCGCTCAGCGCCATCGCGCTCGCGCTCCTCGCCGTGCCGCTGCTGTCGCTCGGCGGATCCGCCGCCCGCCTGTCGGCGCGCCGCCGCGACGACCGCCTCGCGACGCTGCGCCTGCTTGGCGCGACGCCCGCCGCGGTCGGCGCCATGACCGTGCTCGAGTCGACGCTCGTCGCGCTCTCGGGGGCCGTCGTCGGCGTCGCGCTCTACGCCGCGCTCATGCCGCTCGTGGGCCTCATCCCGTTCCAGGGCGCCCCGATCGGCGCGGCCTCGCTGTGGGTCGGGCCCGGCATCCTCGCGCTCGTCGTCGCGGGCGTCGCGCTCGTCGCGGCCGTGAGCGCCGCGATCGGGCTGCGCCGCGTCACGATCTCGCCGCTCGGCGTGCGCACGAAGCAGGACGCGCCCCGCATGCGCGTCGTCCGCGTCGTGATCGCGGTCGTCGTCGTGGTGCTCGGATCCATCGTGCTCAGCATGGTGAACGGGCTCGGCGTCTACATCGCCGTCGTGCTCGTGCTCGCGGGCGTCTTCGCCGGCGGCATCGCCGTGCTGAACCTCGTCGGGCCGTGGATCGTCGGCGCGCACGCGAAGCGCCAGGCGAAGAAGGCCGCGACCCCCGAGAAGCTCGTCGCGGCCCGCACCGTGCTCGAGTCGCCCAAGGCCGCGTGGCGGCAGGTCGGCGGCATCGCGATGACCACCTTCGTGGCCGTCACGGCCGGATCCGGCATGGCGATCGCGACGTCCATCACGGGCCTCGAGGGCGCGGAGGCGCACCTGCCCGAGGACATCCGCACGGGCGTGCTCATCACCCTCGTCGTCTCGTTCCTCATGGTCGCCTGCTCGGTCGGCGTCAACCAGGCCGCCGCGATCCTCGACCGTCGCGCGATCTACGTCGCGTCCGACCGCATGGGCATGCCCCGCCGCACGATGGAGGCGGCCCGCAGCCGCGCCGCACTCTCGCCGCTGCTGTTCGTCATGGCGGTCTCGGCGCTCGCCGCCGTGCTGCTCGTCTTCCCGCTCGTCGGCATCGCGATCATCATGTCGCCCGTGTCGATCCTCGTGATGACGATCTGCTTCGCGGCAGGCGTCGGCCTCGTCTGGCTCGCGCTGCGCGCGACGCGCCCCGTCCTCACCCGCGTGCTGCGGGAGCCGGAGCGCGCCGCCGAGTGATCACGCCGACGAGGCGGGCTGGGTCCACTTCGGGATCGGTGGGGTCCAGGTGCGCAGGGCGTCGAGGAGGGCCTCGGGGGTCGTGGCGATCACGAGGCCCTCGCGGAAGCGCTCGCCGATGAAGCCCTCCTCGACCATGCGGTCGATCATGGCGAGCATGGGATCCCAGAACCCGTCGACGTCGTAGAGCGCGATGGGCTTCGAGTGGATGCCGAGCTGCAGCCACGTCCACGCCTCGAACAGCTCCTCGAGGGTGCCGATGCCGCCCGGCAGCGCGACGAACGCATCGCACAGCTCGGCCATGCGCATCTTGCGCGCGTGCATGTCGGCGACGACCTCGAGGCGCGTGAGGTCGGGGTGCGCGATCTCCTTGTCGACGAGCGCCTGCGGGATCACGCCGATCACCTCGCCGCCGGCCGCTCGCCCGGCCGATGCGACGGCGCCCATGAGCCCGACGTCGCCGCCGCCGTACACGAGGCCCATGCCGGCGCGCGCGAGCGCCGTGCCGACGGCCTCCGCCGCCTCCCGATACGAGGGGTGGCGGCCGGGGGAGGATCCGGTGAAGACGGTGACGCGGGAGATCTCGGACATGCGACCAGGGTAGGGCTCCCGAATTCGAATCCCGCTCACAGCGGGGCGGGCGCAAGATGGGATCGATGTTCGATTTCGCGCCCCGCTCCGCCACCAGCCACCACGCACAGGACGGGCCCGTGCTCGCCGATGACGAGGCCGTGCTTGACCGCCCCGCGTGGTCGTCGCTGACGGGCGCCCACGCCGAGTTCGCCGAGGGCAACGACCTCGTCAAGCG
>JAJUIM010000204.1 GCA_029267645.1 Microbacterium sp. | reverse complement strand
GCTGCGGATCGAGCCCGTGCACGACGTCGAGGCGCACGCGACGCCCGAGGAGCTCTCGCTGCTCATCGACCGCGTCATCGAGTTCCCGCAGCAGGACGTCGCGCACGCCATGGTGCCGCGCTCGCGCGTCGACGTCGTCGCCGTCGAGAACCATGTGCCGAGCAGGCTGCGGGTGCGCGTCGTGCACCTGTCGGACCAGGCCCCGGAGGAGGAACGATGAGCGCCTGGGCGGTTGTCGTCGTCACGATCCGGCTGATCGTCGCGTGGCTCGTGCCGCCGCTCGAGGCGATCGGGCTGCCGCTGTGGCTCGCCGACGTGGTCGCCTTCGCGCTCGCGCTGCTCATCGTGACGTTCCTCCACCTCGTCGTGGGCGAGATGGCGCCGAAGTCGTGGGCGATCGCGCATCCCGAGCGCGCGGCGAAGCGCATCGGCATCCCGGCGCGCGCCCTCGAGTGGGCGGTGCGGCCGCTGCTGACGTGGATCAATCGCATGGCGAACCGGCTCGTGGCCGCGAGCGGCGTCGAGCCGGCCGACCGCGCGGCGGTCGGCGGTCAGGACGCCGAGACGATCCGCCAGCTCGTCGAGCAGTCGGCGGAGGCGGGATCGCTCGACCCCGCGTTCCGCGCGCAGCTGAGCGAGATCCTCGACGTGCAGAACGCGACCGTGCGCGATGTCGTGCCGACGGGCGGATCGCCGACGGCGGTGCCCGCCGGCGCCTCTGTCGCCGACGTGCAGCGCGCGGCGGCGCGCTCCGGGCACATACGGATCCTCGTCGTGCGCGACGACGGACGTGACACGCGCGTCGTGCACGTGCGCGACACGCTGCTCGACGAGGGCGACGCGCCGGCCGATCCGCACGCGCGCCCCGCGCTCGCGCTCGACGGCGGGACCACCGCGGGCGAGGCGCTGCAGGCGATGCGCGAGAGCGGCGAGCAGCTCGCCGTGCTGCTCGCGGACGGCCGGCTGGGCGGCGTCGTGACGGTCGCGGACATCCTGTCGCACATCCTGCCGAGGTCGCGCGACACCGTGTGACGGCTTGCGCACCGGGCGGCCGCGGCGCGCATACGCTGATGTCATTCGGCGCCGCGGAGCGCCGTCGACAGAGGAGAGCGCAAGATGGTTCAGGCCACCCACATCGGCATCGTCTTCAACCCCTCGAAGGGCGCGCGCGACGAGCTCGAGCAGGCCGTCGCGGCCGCGACGGCCGACGCAGGCGGCCCCGCGGTCACGTGGCACGAGACCGAGGTCGACGACCCCGGCATCTCGGCGACGCGCGCCGCGCTCGAGGCGGGCGCGGATCTCGTGCTCGCGGCCGGCGGCGACGGCACGGTGCGGGCCGTGGCGGCCCACCTGGCCGAGGCGGGCGCGACCGCCGAGCTGGGCATCATCCCGCTCGGCACGGGCAACCTGCTCGCCCGGAACCTGGGCGTGCCGCTCGGTCGCGTCTCCAACGCCGTCGAGCGTGCGCTCACGGGGGAGGCGCGCGCGATCGACGTGGGCTGGGCCGAGCTCGAAGGCCCCGAGGTGAGCGGCCGCTACGCGTTCGCGGTCATGGCGGGCTTCGGCATCGACGCGCACATGATCACCGAGACCGACGATGACCTCAAGGACAAGGCCGGCTGGGTCGCGTACGTCGAGTCGCTCGGCCGTGCCGTGACGGTGAGCGAGGTGCTCGACGTCACGCTCGACTTCGGCGACGGCGAGACCGAGGACGACCGTGCGCACACGCTCATCGTCGGCAACTGCGGCACGCTGCAGGGCGGGTTCACGCTGCTGCCCGACGCGGATCCCTCCGACGGCGTGCTCGACCTGTTCGTGCTCGACGCGGAGGGCGTCGGCGGCTGGATGGACACGCTGAAGAACGTCGTGTGGGACAACGGCCTCGCCAGGGCGTTCGGCGGCGGCCAGAAGGCGGCGAGCAGCGAAAGCGTCACGCACCGCCAGTTGGCGAGACTCGAGCTCACCCTCGCCGAGCCGCGCGTCTTCGAGGTCGACGGCGACGACCTCGGCGAGGTCACGCGTGCGGCGATCTCGATTCAGCCGGGCGCGATTCGCGTGCGCTGATCCGCCCAGGCGAGCTCGGCGGCGCCGTAACCGCCGACGCGACGCTCGATCGTGCGCCGGCCGACGAGCAGCGGCGGCGGGGGCGCGAGGATCTCGCCGTGCGGGGTCGTGAGATTCACGACCGGCACGCCGAGCGGATCCGCCGCCCCGGCCTCGCGCCGGGGCCGCGCGAGCAGGTCGCGTGCGGCGCCGAGCAGGCTCGCGTGGACGATGCCGCCGCGAGCGTCGGCGAGCATGTCCATGACCGCTGCCGCGAGGCGTGCGCCCGTCGCGTAGTCGAGCGCCTGCACCGGCAGCGCGCCCGGCTGGTCGTCGTCGCCGCACTCCGCGGCGATGCCCGTGGCCGCCTGCACGATCGAGTCGAAGCCGCGCGCCTCGCCCCACGGGCCCGCGTCGCCCCAGGCGCACAGCTGCGCGACGACGGTCGTCGGGTCGTCGGCAGCGATCTGCTCGGGGGACAGGCCGAAGCGCTCGAGCGAGCCCGGGCGGTAGCCGATCAGGACCACATCGGCCTCGCGGGCGAGGGCCCGCACGCGCTCGGCGTCGTCGGCGAGGTCGGCGACGGCCGACCGCTTGCCCATGCCGGTGAGGAGGTGCTGGGGCGTCAGCTCGGGCCGGTGCGGCGGATCCACGCGCAGCACGTCGGCGCCGAGGCACGCGAGCAGCTGCGTCGCCGACGGCCCGGCGAGCACGCGCGTGAGGTCGAGGATCCGCGCGCCGTCGAGCGGCACGCCGGCCGAGGCGAGCACGGGCCGTTCGGCCCCGTCGGCTCGCGAGATCCACGGATCCGCGGCGGTCGCCTGCTCGTGCGGATGCGCGAGCCACTCCTGGTGCGTGCGCACGCGGGTCGCGACGCCGCCCGCGTCGAGGATCGCCTGTTCGAGGTCGTCTGCGCGCCACGAAGCGGCCGCGTCGTCGAGCGCGGGTCGATCCGCTGCACCAGTCGCGCGCGTGATCGCCTCGGCGTGGTGGGGGTAGTTGGCGTGGGTGCGAAGGAAGCCGTCGCGCGTCCGCACGAAGCCCGACAGCGGTGCCCACTGTGCGGGTGCACGCCCGTCGACGCGCAGGTGCGACGGGGCTGCGAACGCGGCGGCGATGAGTTCGGAGGTCGTCTCGATCTCGTCTGGTGCGCCGCGTGCCCGGGCGAGGCGCCGCGCCGCAGCCGCTGCGGCCTCGACCGATTCGATCGCGAGGGCCTCGACGTCGAAGGGACCGCGCCAGAATCGGCGCACCGTCACGCTCATGCGGCCAGCGTAGGGGTGCGAGGCGCCGCGCGCGAGGTCAGATCTCGATCGCGTCGCCCGCGTCGAGCGCGTGGAACGCGCCGCCGCCCTGCGCGGTCGCCCAGCTCAGCCGCTCGCGGTGCATCGCGAGGCCCGCGGGGGAGAGCGTGCCCTCGTGCGTGCCGAAGCTCTGCCGGGGCGCGACAGCGAGCACGAAGTCCATCGCCTCGCCGATCTTCAGCCACGGCGCGCCGATGGGGGCCGCCAGCAGCGACACCTCGACGCCCTCGGGCACGGCGTAGGAGTCGCCGGGGTAGTAGAGCGCGTCGTTCACGAGCACGCCGACGTTGTCGACGAGCGGGATCGACGAGTGGATCTCGTTGTGGGTGCCGCCGAAGAAGCGCAGCCGGAAGGCGCCCGCCTGCGCACGGTCGCCCGCGGCCACGACCGTGGCGTCGACGGGGGCCGTCGCGGCCGTGGCGCGCGTCGTGTAGATCGGGGCGCCGGGGAAGCGCTCGGCGATCGATGAGAGGTGCGCGGGGGTCCAGTGGTCGGGGTGCTCGTGGGTGACGACGACGCCGACGACGTTCTCGAGGTCGTCGAGGTCCGACGTGAAGCCGCCCGGATCGACGACGAGCGTCTCGCCGTCCTGTTCGATGACGAGGCAGGCGTGTTCGTGCTTGGTGACGCGCATGGCATGAGCATGCCACGCACACCGAGCGAATGCAGGGGGTTCCGTTGCG
>JAJUIM010000196.1 GCA_029267645.1 Microbacterium sp. | reverse complement strand
TCGGGATCCGTGCGGCCGTCGTGCCGCTCGGCGATGCACTCGATCGCCCGGCGACCCATCGCGCGCTGCGGCTGGTTGACGCTCGTCAGCCCGGGCGAGACGATGCGCGCGAGCGGGGTGTCGTCGTAGCCGACGAGGGCGACGTCCCCCGGCACGTCGATGCCGTGCTCGCGCGCGACGCGCAGGATCTCCGTCGCCGTGAGGTCGTTGTTCGCGAGCACGCCGTCGACGCCGGAGCGCAGGATCCGCGCGATCGACTCGTCGTCGCCCGCTTCGACGCGGTGCGCTTCGAGCGGCAGGCCGACGTGCTCGAGCGCCGTGCGGATCCCGCGGCCGCGCGCCGCGCTTGTGGCGCTCGTCGAGCGCGTCACGTACCCGATCCGTCGCCGGCCGACTGCGAGCAGGTGCTCGGTCGCGGCCCGCGCGCCGAACGCGTCGTCGCTCGCGATCATGTCGAGCGTCTCTGGCGGATCCTCGAGCCGCGCGACGACCGCGACGGGCGCGAGCCGCGCGGCGCGCACGAGCGTCTCGCGCGGGGCCCACGAGCTGACCACGACGACGCCGTCGACGCGCAGCTCGAGCATCGTCTCGATCTGCCGGGCGAGATCGGGCGCCGACCCCGCGCCGTGGCCGATGATCGTGCGCAGGCCGCGCTCGCGCGCCTCGGCCTCCGCGCCCGCGACGACGCCCGTGAAGTGCGGGTTGCCGATGTCGTTGAGGACGATGCCGACGATGCCCGAGCGACCGCGGGCGAGCGACCGGGCGGCCGAGTTGATGCGGTAGCCGAGCTCGGCGGCGGCGACGTGGATCCGCCGGCGCGTGTCGTCCGCGACGCCGCGCTCGCCGCGCAGGGCGCGCGACGCGAGCGATTTCGACACGCCGGCGCGGGCCGCGACCTCGATGATCGTCGGCGCGCGCCCCGCGGTCGTGTTCATCGCCCGCGTCGCCGCTCGACGATCCCGCGGGCGACGGCGTCGAGCGCGGGATACGCGGCGCCCGGGCGGAGCGCGACGAACCCCGGCGCGAGGTGGTCGGCGCCCGGCTCGTCCTCGTACCAGAGCGGCCGGTAGTCTCCCCCGGCGCGGCGCAGGATGAGCATCGAGGCCGCGACGTCCCACGGGTTGACCGACGACCCGAGCGCGCTGTCTGCCCAGCCGGCCGCGACGTGGGCGATCGTGAGCGCGCCGGATCCCGTGCGCCGCACCGAGCTGAATGCGTCGACGAGCGCGCCGAACTCCTCGAGCGCGACGGGGCCGTCTGCCTCGAGATCGCGCGCCGTCGGGAACCCCGTGATGAGGGTTGCGGCGTCTGCGGGCAGCGCGCAGCCCGCGTCGAGCGGCTCGCCGTCGAGGAAGGCGCCCTCGTCGCTCGCCGAGAACATGCGATCCGCCATCGGGTCGTAGACGACGCCCGCGACGACCTCGCCGTCGCGCTCGGCGGCGATCACGACGCAGAAGAACGCGAGCCCCTGCGCGAAGTTGCTCGTGCCGTCGATCGGGTCGATGTACCAGGTGACGGGCCCGGATCCGCCGCGCACGCCGCCCTCCTCGCCGACGATGCGCGATCCGGGCGCGCCGTCGAGCAGCAGCGGCACGATGATCTCCTCGCTCGCGCGATCGTGCTCGGTGACGAGGTCGTGGCGGTCGCGCTTGTGATCGATCGTCATGCCTGCGCGGAACGCGCCCCGGAGGTATGCCCCGGCCGTGCGTGCCGCGCCCTCGGCGATGTCGCGCAGGGCGGCGGAATCGGGAACGCGGGTCATGCCATCTCCTTCATGACGGCCAGCAGCCCGGCCGGGTCTTCGGTCGTGATGTCGGGGCGGATCCCGAACACCTCGGGGTGCGCTGCCGCATGCGGCGACGGCATGAGCACGTTGGCGCCGATCCCCGCGCGGGTGCCGCACAGCACGTCGCGGTCGAGGTGGTCGCCCACGTACCAGCAGTCGGCGGCGGGCACGGCGACCGCCTCGCAGCCCTGCAGCAGGAAGTCGGGGTTCGGCTTGCGGATGCCCGCCTCGTCCGAGTAGATCTCCGCGACGAACTGGTCGCTGAGGCCCTCGGCGGCGAGATAGTCGCGGTGCACCTGCCCCGAGAGCGCGTTCGACACGATCGCGACGGGGATCCCCCGCGCTCGGCAGAACTCGAGCAGTTCGCGGATGCCGGGCCGCAGCTCGCGGCGCTCCTTCGCCGCCGAGACGCTGTAGGCGATCTCGGCGATGTGCGGTTCGATCGCGGCGCGGTGTGCTGCCGTCCAGTCGGCCGCGACGAAGTCCATGACGAACTCGCGCTGCGAGAGCTCGCGCGGCCGCAGCGGACGCGACATGGCGTTGCGCCACTGCCCCGCCGCCTTCGCCCCGGCCGCGATGTCGGCGACGAGCCGGTCGCGCGCGGGCAGCTCGGCAGATCCGGCGAGCGCCTCGATCGCGTCGGCCACCCGGTGCTGCCAGCCCGCGGGCTTCGTCGACGACACGATGACGCCGCCGAAGTCGACGATGAGGGCGCTGGGCAGCGTGAGCCGCGCCGGTGCGTCGACGGGGGCTGTGGTGAGGGAGGTCATGCGGCGACGAGCCTTTCTGCGATGCGGGTGCCGTCGTCGGCGAAGCGCAGGACGTCGCGGGCCGAGACCGCGCAGGTCGTGCGCTGCCCCTCCCGCACGGCGGGCACCGACGTGGAGGTGCCGAACAGCCTGCGGTGTCCGTCGGACGCCTCGACGATCCACGAGCCGCCCGTGGGCAGCAGGGCGTCGATCGTGACGGGGAACTCGAGCGCGTCGCCCGTCGCCTCGCCGAACCGCAGCGCCTCGGGGCGCAGCCCGACCGACGCCGCCCCGGGATGAGCCTCGAGCACGCGCGCCGCGGCGCCGGTCTCGCCCCGCTCGATGACGTTGAGCGGCGGGCTGCCCATGAACTCGGCCACGAACCGGTTCGCCGGGTCCTGATAGATGTCGAGCGGCGAGCCGACCTGCTGCACGCGCCCCTCGTTCATGACGACGATGCGCGTCGCGAGCGTCATCGCCTCCCACTGGTCGTGCGTGACGAACACCATGGTCGTGCCGGTCTCGCGATGGATCCGCTGGAACTCGGCGCGCATCTCGAGCCGCAGCCGCGCGTCGAGATTCGACAGCGGCTCGTCGAGCAGCATCACCGACGGCCTGGCCGCGAGGGTGCGCGCGATCGCGACGCGCTGCTGCTGGCCGCCCGACAGCGCGCCGGGATAGCGGTCGGCGTAGGTCGCGATCGCGAGCGTCTCGAGCGCGTGGTCGACGCGCTCTCGCCGCTCGCGGCCCGAGATCTTCTGCATCGTGAGTCCGAACTCGACGTTCTGGCGCACCGTGAGGTGGGGCCAGAGCGCGTAGCTCTGGAAGACGAAGCCGAGGCCGCGCCGCTCGGCCGGCGTGTGGATCCCCCTGGCGGCGTCGTCGACGACGGCGTCGGCGATCGCGATCCGCCCCTCTGTCGGCAGCTCGAGCCCTGCGATCATCCGCAGCGTCGTCGACTTGCCGCACCCCGACGGCCCGAGCAGGCAGAGGAAGTCTCCCTGCTCGACCGTGAGGCTCAGGTCGTCGACGCTGCGCGCCGTGCTTCCCGCGTAGGTCTTCGCGACGCGGTCGATCGTGATGGCGCTCATCGCGCACTCCTTCTCGTCGGGCGGATCAGCGGGCCGAGACGCGCCAGAGGTCCTGCCAGGTCTCGCGGCTCGCCCAGTCGGCGTCGAGGCCCTCGTTGTCGAAGAAGAACAGCGTGTCGAGGTGGTCGGCCGTGTGCGCCGGGTCCTCGGGCTGCTCGACCGCCGAGTTCGACGAGATCTTGCCGTCGGCGATCTGCGGCTCGATGCCCTCCTGCGTCAGCGCGTAGTGCACGTACAGCATCGCCGCGTGGGGGCTCTCGGTGCCCGTCGCGATCGCGATGCCCTTGGGCGCTGCGCGGCCCGTGAACGGCTCGAGGCCCTCGCACACCGAGAGGGCGTAGCCCTTCTCGTCGATGTTGCGGTACTTCGCGCTCGACATCAGGCCCATCGGCGGGTCGGTCTGACCGAGGGCGCCGACGGCCTCCGACGCTTCCTCGCTCGACTTCGTGATGATGGGCGAGTTCGCCGCGAGGCGCGAGACCCACTCGGCCGTGACCGAGTCCTGATCCGTCTCGAGCGGCTCGCCGTAGTGATCCTCGTACGCCTGCTCGAGGTCCTCCTCGCCGAACTGC
>JAJUIM010000325.1 GCA_029267645.1 Microbacterium sp. | reverse complement strand
CTACGCCCCGCAGGGCCTCCTCACGCAGCTCGCGGCCGAGTACGCGCTGACGCCCGCCGAGGCGTCGTGGGCCGTGTCGGCGACAACGCTCGGGCTCGCGTGCGCGATCCTGCCGTGGGCGTTCTTCTCCGACCGCGTCGGCCTGCACAGGGCGCTGCAGATCGCGACGCTCGCGACGGGGATCCTCGCGATCACATCTCCGTTCGCGCCCGGCTTCGGCCTGTTCCTCGCAGGCCGCGCGCTGCTCGGCGCGGCGCTCGGCGGGATCCCGGCCCTCGCCGTGTCGTACATCCAGGAGGCGGCGCCCGCTGGCCGCGCGCCCTCGCTCGCGGCGTCGTACGTGGCGGCGACGTCGGCAGGCGGGCTGCTCGGGCGCATCGCGATCGCGCCCCTCGCCGAGCTCGCGGGGTGGCGCCTCGCGCTCGTCGGGCTCGGCGTCGCGGCGGCCGCGATCTGCGCCCTGCTCGCCGCGACGCTGCCCGCGACGCCCGTGCGCCGCGTGACCCTGCGGCAGAGCCTCACGCTGTTCTTCCGCCAGCTCGGATCCGGCGCCGTGTGGCCGTACTACGCCGTCGGCGCGCTGTCGATCGGCGTGCTCGTCGCCGTCTACAACAGCCTCGTCTTCCGGCTCGAAGCGCCGCCGTATCTGCTCGCGCCGACGGCCGCCTCGCTCGTCTTCCTCTGTTACCTCGCCGGCGCGGTCTCGTCCAGGCTGTCGAGCGGGATCTCGGCGCGGATCGGCGCCCGCGCGACGATCGCGGTCGCGGGGTGCGCCGTGCTCGCCGGCGCGCTCGTGACGCTCGCCTCGCCCCTCTGGCTCGTGATCGCGGGCGTCGCGCTCCTCACGGCCGGCGAGTTCCTCGGCCACGCGACCGCCAACGCGCAGGTGCCGCGCGTCGCGCGCGAGGGCCGCCAACACGCCGTCGCGCTCTACTCGGTCACCTACTACATCGGCGCGAGCGCGTTCGGCGTGCTGGGCGCGCAGCTGTTCGGATCCGCCGGCTGGCCGGGCCTCGTCGCGGGCGCGGCCGTCGCGGCGCTCGCGATCGCGGGTTTCGGGATCCTCGCCCGCGAGCCGCGGGGCTGACGGCGCGCCGCCGGCCCCGCGGATCCGCCCGTCAGAGCGTGCGGGCGAAGGGGTCGAAGTCGTCCGGCACGGCCGCGATCGCGTCTGTCGAGCTGTCGACCGCCACGAACTCGCCGCCCGCGGCCGCCGACTCCTCGGCTGAGAGCATGACGTCGAGCACGTGGTAGCCGAGCCGGCCGTTCGCGCGGTGATCGCGGCCCTCCGCGATCGCACGCACCATGTCGAGCAGACCCAGCCCGCGGCCCGTGACGACGCCCTCCTGGGGCACCTCGATCCACTCCTGCGCCATCTCGTTCGTGTCGGTCTGCATGGGGCCGATGGGCTTCACGTACGCGACGCGCCCCTCGAACATGTTGGGGTCGGGCACGACGAGCGTGCCCTCCGTGCCGTGCACCTCGAAGACGCCCTGACGGAACAGGGGCGAGTCGTTGCTGAACAGGCTCTGCGCCTGCTGGCCCGACTCGAACGCCGTGAGCATCTGGATCGTCGAGGGAACCTCGACGGGGAAGACGGACCCCGCGTCCGGGCCCACCTTGACCGTGCGCTCCTCGAGGCCGCGCAGGCCGAGCGCGCCGACCTTCGCGACGGGGCCGAAGAGGTTCACGAGGGC
This sequence comes from Microbacterium sp., assembly GCA_029267645.1. Taxonomy (GTDB): domain Bacteria; phylum Actinomycetota; class Actinomycetes; order Actinomycetales; family Microbacteriaceae; genus Microbacterium. The sequence continues at coordinate 907 of JAJUIM010000325.1, read as the reverse complement.
CGTGATGTAGTACGGCCCCATGTCGAGCAGCGGCCCCGCGCCCTTCGCGAAGAGGAACGACGGGTTGGGATGGAACAGGTCGGGCCCCTGGTACTGCATCTGCGTCGAGGCGAACAGCGGCGTGCCGATGAGGCCGCGGTCGATCGCCCGCTTCGCCGTCTGCACGCCCGGCCCGAGCACGGTGTCGGGCGCGATGCCGACCCGCAGCCCCGCCTCGTCGGCCTGCGCGAGGAGCGCCTGGGTGCCGACGCGGTCGAGACCGATGGGCTTCTCGCTCCACACGTGCTTGCCCGCCGCGATCGCCTGCGACGAGATCTCGGCGTGCGTCGCGGGCAGCGTGAGGTTCACGACGACCTGCACGTCGGGGTGTGCGAGCACGTCGTCGCCCGTGCCGTGCTCGGGCACGCCGTGCTTCTCGGCCTGCTCCTTCGCGCGCTCGACGTTGATGTCGCCGACGATCACGACCTCGACGTCGGGGAACGACGTGAGGTTCTCGAGGTAGGTGTCGCTGATCATGCCCGCGCCGATGAAGCCGACGCCCACGGGGCCGGTCATCGCGCGAGCCCCTGCTCGAGGAGGAACGCGTGGCTCGCCGCGATGTCGGCGAACACGTCGCCCGGCGCGTTGTCGTATTCGATGACGGCCAGCTCGATCGCATCGTTCGCGCGGATCGCGTCCGCGAGCGGCACGTCGCCCGTGCCCGCGTGGCGCTGGTCGAGCTCGCTCGACGAGAACTCGCCGCCGCCCGGCGCCCAGGGGTTCGGCACCTTCGCGCCGTCCTTGACGTGCACGGCGAGCAGCCGGTCGCCGAGGGATCCCGCGAGCCGCACGACGTTCTGGTCGCCCACGAAGGCCCAGAACAGGTCGAGCTCGAGCTTCACCGCGGGGTCGAGCTGCGCGACGGCGT
>JAJUIM010000074.1 GCA_029267645.1 Microbacterium sp. | reverse complement strand
CGCGCCGCCCGCCCCGCCGCACGACGCCGCGTACGCGCGTCGCATCGACGGATCCTTCTCGCTCGTCGCGGGGGAGGGCGCGCCTGACCGGATCCGCGTCTCGGCGGGCGCCGAGCGTGCCGTCGTCGAGGCGGGCGAGGCACGCTTCGAGGCCGAGCCCGGCCGGACGACCGCGTTCGCGCGCGAGGACGGCCGCGGCACGATCGCGGCGGGCTGGACAGCGCCCGGCGCGCTCGAGCTGCGCGCCGACCTTTCGGGCGACGACATCCTGCGCCGGCGCGTGCGCCTCGTGCGCACGGACGACGGCCTCGTCTCGGTACAGGCGCAGGGCTTCGGCCCCGCCGCCTCGCCGCGCGACGACTGGTTCGGCTGCTACGCGCCCACGAGCTCCTGACGGCGGGCGAGCCCGAACCGGTCGAGCTCGTCGGCCACGAGCTGCGCGATGAGCCGCGCGCCCGTGTGCGAGAAGTGCGTGTCGTCCTGCTCGCCGAGCGGGTACGCCGCGTGCACGCCGGCGTCGAGCCAGAGGAAGGCGTCGCGGCTGCCCTCGTCGCCGAGCTCGCGCCAGAGCCGGCGGCTGAGCAGGGCGAGGTCGATGAGCGCGACGCCCTCCTCGCGGGCGAGGGCGCGCACGCGCTGGGGGTAGCCGCCGTGCGTCGTCACGACGTCGCCCGCGCGGGCGCCGCGGCGCTCGACGGGGGTCGCGAGCACGGGGATCGCGCCGCGCGAGCGCGCGCCCACGAGGAAGCGGCGCAGGTTCGCTGCGTACTGCGTGAAGACGTCGGCGTGGCGCTCGCCCGGCTTGGGATCGTTGTGGCCGAACGCGACGAGGAAGACGTCGCCGGGGGAGAGCGAGGCGAGCGCGTCGTCGAGGAACCCGCGGTCGATGAAGCTGCGCGTGCTCGCGCCCGAGACGGCGTGGTTCACGACCGAGACGCCGGCGACCTCCTCGAGCAGCTGCCCCCACCCCGTGCGCGGCGCGCGGTCTGCGGGGTAGTCGCTCGCGGTCGAGTCGGACGCGATGACGACCCGACCGCTCGGGCCGGGATCCAGGCCCCAGCCGCGCAGCCAGCGACCCGCGGTCGGACCCTCGTGATCGTGCACGGCGAAGCGCGCGTCGCGCCATGAGAACCCGCCCATGTCGCGCCACGGCTCGGGGGCGACGTGCGGACCGAACGCGCAGCGCGAGAACTCCGCGCTGCCGAGCGCCTCGGGGGATCCGCCCTGGTGCCAGGGGCGCGCGAGCGCGACGGATCCGTCCGGCGCGTCGCCCGTGAAGGTGACGCCCTCGAACAGCAGGCCGCGCTCGTTCTCGCGCAGCGTCGACGGCGCGGCGATGCAGCCGGGCCCCGTCGAGTGCACGACGCCGCCCGAGATCACGGCCGTCGCGCGGCCGTAGACGACGTCGACGTCGCCGCGGATCTCGCAGTCGACGACGTGCACGCGCCGCACGGCGCCGCGCGACGGCGTGTCGAGCAGCAGGGTGTCCTGCTGGCCGAGGATCCGGCACCGCTCGATCCGCACGCGGTCGCCGCGCGTGCGCAGCGCGATCGACTGCGTATCCGCGAGATCCGGGTGGTCGGCGCGGTCGAACGAGTTCTCGATCGTGATGTCGCGCACGACGACGTCGTCGGCGTCGATCGTCACGGTCGCGCAGTCCTGCACGAGCGGCATGCCGTCGCCCGCGAGATCGCCCTGGCGCAGCCCGAACGTGATCGTGACGTCGCGGGCGTCGCCCGTGCGCGAGACGATCTCGAGCGGCTCGGCCCGCGGCGGCACGACGACCTGCTCGACGTAGACGCCCGGCGCGATGACGATGCGCGTGACGCCCGGCAGATCGACCGCCATCTGCAGCGACGGCAGGTCGGCGTCGCCGGGGCCGACGGCGACCGCGCGCCGCCCCGTCGTCATCATCCCTTCACCGAGCCGATGAGGGCGCCCTTCACGAAGAAGCGCTGGATGAAGGGGTACACGACGAGCATGGGCAGCGTCGCGACGAAGATGACGGCCATCTTCACGGACTGCGCGGGCGGCACGACGTCGACCGACGCCTCGTTGGCGTTGAGGCCGCTTGCGACGATGACGATCTGGCGCAGCAGCACCTGGATCGGCCACTTCGTCGAGTCGTTGATGTAGAGGATCGCGTTCTGGTAGGTGTTCCAGTAGTACACGGCGTAGAACAGGCCGATCGTCGCGATCGACGCGAGCGACAGCGGCAGCACGATGCGCAGGAAGACGCCGAGCTCCGAGCAGCCGTCGATGCGCGCCGCCTCCTCGAGGCTGTCGGGGATGCCCTGGAAGAAGCTGCGCATGATGACGAAGTTGAAGGCGTTGATCGCGACCGGGAGGATCAGCGACCACAGCGAGTCGATGAGGCCCAGCGCGTTCACGACGATGAACGTCGGGATCATGCCGCCCGAGAACAGCATCGTGAACACGACGAGGAAGTTGATGACGCGCCGCCCCTTGAGGTGCTTCTTCGACAGCGCGTACGCCATGAACGCCGTGAGCACGAGGCTCACGAACGTGCCGACGACCGTCACGAACACCGAGACCCCCATGGCGCGGAAGATCGTGGGCGTCGACAGGATGTACCGGTACGCGTCGAGCGTGAACGTCTCGGGCCAGAGGATGAAGGGACGCGTCGCGAGCTCGCCCGGCGTCGCGAGCGAGCTCGCGAGCACGTTGACGAACGGCAGCACGCACACGAGCGCGAAGGCCGTGAGCACGATCGCGTTCACGACCGCGAAGACGCGCCGTCCCGGCGTGCGCCGCTTCTTCGCGAGGCGCGTGCGGATCGGGATCGTCTCGTCGCGGACCTGCTGCGAGGGCAGAGGGGTCAGGGTCATTGCGGGCTCCCGTCGGGTGAGCGCGCCGCGAACAGCGCGGCGGTGAGGAGGAAGAAGAAGGCGACCGGGTACAGCACGAGCTGGGTGCCCGCGAGGCACGCGAGGCCGGCGCCGAGGAACCACCAGCCGGTGGACCGGCGGTTCGGGCGGATGCGGGCGAAGAACCATCCGATCGCGACGAGCGCGAGGACGGCGATGAGCGAGAAGCCGAACCAGCCGGCGAGCGTCTGCAGCGCCTCGGCCTCGCCGCCCGCCGGGAGCCGCACGCCCGCCGCGTCGGCGGCGGGAAGGATCGCGTCGCGCAGCTCGGCGGGCTCGCTGCCGGCGACGACCATGGCGAATCCGCCCTGCAGCGCGAGGGCGAGCGCGGCGCCGATGCCCGCGATCGTCAGCTCGAGGCGGCGCCGGACCGGCGCGGCCGTGCGCGGGGGCGCATCGACGCGGGTCATCGCGCCTCCTCCGCCCAGGCGACGGCGTCGCCCTCGACGACGGATCCGCCCGCGAGCGCGCCGATGCGCGCGCCGCGGATCCGCACGCCCGCAGCGAACGCGACGTGGAGGCCCTCGCCCGCCATGGCGGGCACGCCGTCGGCCATCGCGGGGACGGCGGGCTGCGCGTCGGGCGCGAACGTCATGACGACGTCGTCGAGCGTGAGGTCCTCGATGGGCGCCTCGGGAAGGCCCGAGACCCAGCCCGCGCACGAGCGCACGCGGGTCGCCGTGACGTTCGCGAGGTGGATCCGCCGGAAGCGCGGCGTGCCCGCGTCGACGGGGTGTCGGGCGCGGTCGGCGACGTGCGGCAGCTTGCCGTCGGGGCCGCAGAAGTAGAACGGGTTGATCACGAGCGGGCTCAGCACGTCGTCCATGACGACGTTCGTCACGCGCACGTCCTCCACGATCCCGCCGCGGCGTCGGCGCGTCTTGAGCCGGATGCCGCGGTCGGTGCCCTGGAAGACGCAGTTCGCGATGACGACGCGGCGCACGCCGCCCGACATCTCGCTGCCGATCACGACGCCGCCGTGGCCGCGCAGCATCGTGCAGTTCGCGATCGCGATGTTCTCGCACGCGACGCGCTCGGCCGAACGCTCGCTGCCCGCCTTGATGGCGATGCAGTCGTCGCCGACGTCGATGTGGCAGTCGGAGATGCGCACGTTGCGGCACGACTCGGGGTCGATGCCGTCGGTGTTGGGGGAGTCGGGCGGGTTGACGATCCGCACGCCCGAGATGCGCACGTCGTCGCACAGCAGGGGGTGCAGGGTCCACGCGGGCGAGTTCACGAGCGTCACGTCCGACACCTCGACGCGCGAGCAGCCGTGGAGGCCGACGAGGGTGGGGCGCGGCAGCGCGAGCGAGGAGGGATCCTCGCGGAAGGCGCGCCACCACGCCTCGCCCGCGCCGTCGATCGTGCCGCGGCCCGTGATCGAGACGTCGGTCTCGTCGCGGGCCCAGAGGCACGGCTGGTGCACCTCGCGGCGCTCGCCCTCCCATCGCGCGTCGATCGCGGGGAAGAGGGTCGGATCCGTCGCGAAGCGCAGCACCGCGCCGGCCTCGAGATGGAGCTCGGTTCGGGAGCGCAGGCGCAGCGCGCCCGTGACGTGCACGCCGGCGGGGATCACGATGCGCCCGCCGCCGCGCGCGGCCGCATCGTCGATCGCGGTCTGCAGCGCGCTCGTCGTCGCGCGCACGGATTCGAGATCCGTCGTCATGGTCGAAAGCACCTGTCGCTCCCTTGCCGTCAGCCGTTCACCTCGGCGTACGCCGTGGTGAACTCCTCGAGGATCGCGTCGAGGCCCTGGCTGCCCAGGCCCTCGATGACGGCCTCGTACTGCTCCATGTCGATCTGGCCGACCATGAACTGGTTGTAGGCGTCGTTCGCCTGCTGCTCGATGCCCGACCACGACTGGTTGAACGTGGGCGAGGTGAGCGGAAGGGTCGGGTCGGTGACGGCGTAGTCGTCGTTCTCGGCCATCTTCTCGTTGGCCTCGTCGACGTAGGGGGTGTTGTCCTTGTACGTCATGACGAGCTCGGACGGGCGCGACGACGAGAACGGCTGCACCTCGCGCTCCCACAGGCTCTGGTCCTCGACCGTGACGACGTCCTCGGCGTCGAGCGTGAAGTGCGTGCCCTCGATGCCGTAGGTCATGAGGGTGAAGGCCTCGGGGTCGAGCAGCTTGTCGATGAAGCCGAGCACGGCGCGCAGGTCCTCCTCGTCGGCGACGCGCGACTTCGGGAACGCGAGCCAGCCGCCGAAGCCGCCGTTCGTGTCGGTGAGGATCCGCCGCGGCACGTCGTCGTACGTGATGTCGTTCACGAGCGCCCACGCCATGGGGGTGTCGGGGTTCGCGCTCTGCGCGATGTTCATGTAGTTCTTCGCCTCGAACAGGCCCGTCACGACGATGCCGCCCTTGCCCTGCGCGATCGCGTCCTGCTGGTTCTGCTTGGCCATCGTCACGAACTCGCCGTTGACCGCGCCGTCCTCGTAGACGCCGCGATACCACTCCATCGCCTCCTTGAAGGCGTCGGTCGCGAACGCGGGCACGACCTCGCCGTCGTCGGTGACCTCGAACTTCTGGCCCGCGCCGAAGTAGCCGGCGAGCGAGCGGAAGCCGACGAGGAAGCTCTCCTCGCGGTCGATGAACCCGGTCGTGTCGTCCTGGCCGTTGCCGTCGGGGTCGTCCTCCGTGAAGGCGCGCGCGACCTCGCCGAGCTCCTCGATCGTGTGGGGCACCTCGAGGCCGAGGTTGTCGAGCCAGTCCTGCCGCACGAGCACGCCGTAGCGCGCCTTCGGCTTCTGGAAGGGCACGCCGTAGAGCGCGCCGTCGATGCGGGCCGACTCGAGCGTCTGCGGGTCGATCTGCGAGAGGTTGTCGAACTCGTCGAGGTACTCCTCGACATCCCAGAACTGGCCCGAGGTCAGCGCCTGGCGCACGGACGTGTTGGTCACGTTCGTGAGCGAGACGATGTCGGCGAGCGAGTCGGACGCGAGCGCCGCGTTGATCTTCTCGTCCTTCGACGCGTCGGGCACCCACTGGAACTCGATGCCCATGCCGGTGTGCTCCTCGAGCGCGGTCTCGATGGGCCCGCCGGGGTCGGGCGTCGTGGGCGTGTGCAGCATCGTCATCCACGTGACGCTGTCGCGCTCGCCCGAGCCGCTGGATCCGCCCGCGGATCCGCCGCAGCCGGTGAGCACGAGCGCGGCGGCGGCCACTGAGGCGACGCCTGCGCCGATCCTGCTGTATGTCCTCATGATGTGATTCCTCTCGGGTGGGGGAGCGCCTCGTCGCGATCCCTCGTGCGGGGCCTGTCGGGAGCGGATCCGGCGGATCCCTCCTGCAGCTGACGGAAGATGATGCGCGTCGCGAGCCCCGCGGCGGAGGCGGGGATCCCGACGCCGAAGAGCACGAGCAGCGGAAGGGCCCAGGTCCACAGGACCCAGGCGACGGCCGCGACGGTGGCGAACTGGAGGATCGTCCAGTGCAGCGAGCCGAAGCCGAGCATGAGCGCCGCCGCCACCTGCCGGGGCAGCGTGTCGACGTCGGTCGCGGCCATGACGGCGAACCCGTACGCCCAGACGACGGCGATGACGAAGAGCGCGAGGACGTTCGCGAACTGGAGCACCCACGCGGTCTGCCAGAAGATGTTCGCGATGACGATCGCGGTCGCCGCCGTGAGCAGGGCGCCGAGGGGAACCGACTGTCGCAGCCGGGCGCGGGCGAGGCGCCAGAACGTGCGCGCCACGGGCGGGGTGTCGCCGCGGCGGAACCAGCCGTCGACGTACGCGGCGAGCGCGTACGACGCGGGGCCGATGCCGAGGATCCCGAGGCCCGCAACCGTGACCGCGACCCACAGCAGGTTGAGGTACGCGAACCGGTACACGCCCGTGAGGAACGTGTTGATGCGGACGAAGCCCTCGAACGAGAACATCAGTACACGCCCTCCTCGCCGAACCGCTTCGCGAGCTTGTTGGCGGCGATCACGAGCAGCAGCCCGACGAGGCCCTTGAAGAGGCCCACGGCGGCCGCGTAGCTCATCTGGCCGTTCTGGATGCCCGTCGTGAACACGTAGGTGTCGAAGATCTCGCCGACCTCGCGGTTGAGCGAGTTGAGCACGAGGAACATGTGCTCGAAGCCGAGCTCGAGGAAGTCGCCGATCGACAGGATGAACATGACGACGATCGTGGGGCGGATGGCGGGGAGCGTGATGTGCCACGTCTGGCGCCACCTTCCCGCGCCGTCGATCTCGGCGGCCTCGTACAGCTGCAGGTCGACGGCCGTCATGGCGGCGAGGTACACGATCGTGCCCCAGCCTGCCGTCTTCCAGATCTCCTGCGCGACGTACATGGGGCGCAGCCAGTTCGGGTCGGTGAGGAACGGCACGGGCTCGCCGCCGGCCGCGACGATGAGGTTGTTGATGCTGCCGCCGTCGGTCGTGAACAGCACGTAGAACAGCGAGACGACGATGACCCACGACATGAAGTGGGGCAGGTAGATCACCGTCTGCACCGTGCGCTGGAACGCCTTCTGGCGCACCTCGTTCAGCAGCAGCGCGAGGATGATCGGGATCGGGAACGAGAAGACGAGCAGCAGGAGCGAGAGGAACACGGTGTTCCCCAGCAGCATGACGAACGTGTCCTCCGTGAAGAACCGCACGAAGTGCTCGAAGCCGACCCACGGGCTGCCGAAGACGCCGAGGTAGGGCGAGTAGTTCTGGAAGGCCATGATGAGGCCGCCCATGGGGGCGTACTTGAAGACCAGGAAGTAGATGATCCCCGGCACCGCCATGAGGTAGAGCGTGCGGTGGCGCCAGATCGCCCAGCCGCGCCAGCCCGGGCGGCGCCGGACGGGCGTCGGGGCCGCCGCCGTGCTCAGGTGCTCGGTCACGGGCTCGACGACGGGGATCGCCGGGCCGCTCATCGCCGTGCCTCGTCGCGCAGCTTCATCGCCGTCATCGGTTCGCCTCTCTGCGTTCGATCTCGCGACCGGTGCGGCGGGCGTCACGTCCGTGTGACGATGTGCCGGGAACCGGTTTCTCGAGAGCGTAACAGGTGGCGCGAGGGCGGGCAAGCGCCCGGCTGCGCGGCGTTTCGCGGGGTTACTGGCGCAGGCGCACGAGGCGCTCGTGGCCCTTTTCCTTCAGCTCCGCGAGATCCTCTCGCGAGGCGAGGAAGTCGTTGAACGAGCGATAGCCGAGGGCCTTCTCGCTGAACGACGGGTCCATGCGCCGGATGTGCTGCTTGACGGCCGAGGCGTAGAGGAAGCCCTGGTCATCGCCCTTGTTCTGCCCCACGCGCAGCGCGCGTTCGAGCAGGTTCGACGCGACGGCGTGCAGGTCCTCGGGCGGTGTCTCGTCGAACGCCGGAATCGTGTCGTCGGCGTCGAGGGCGTCG
>JAJUIM010000250.1 GCA_029267645.1 Microbacterium sp. | reverse complement strand
GGCGACGAATCGAACGGCAACGGCTCGAACGGCGCCTCGAAAGACGGCGACAAGCGCTGACGCGGTCACGGCGACCGAGCTGCCTCCCGTAGACTGACGCGTATGGCACGCAAGAAGCACGAGGACGACGACGAGACCACCCACATCCCGGGTGCGCCGCTGCCCAACCCCGCGTGGTTCAAGCCCGTGATGGTGGCGTTCTTCCTGCTCGGGCTGGCCTGGATCCTCGTCTTCTACATCTCCGGCACGCAGTTCCCCGTTCCCGACATCGGCTACTGGAACCTCGCCGTCGGCGGCGGGCTCGCGTTCATCGGCCTCATCATGGCCACACGCTGGCGCTGACGCCGCACCGTCTCTCGCCCCGCTCGGACTCGCTCCGGGCGGGGCGTTTCGCTGCGTGCCGCCACCGAATCACAACGGTGTGATTCCTCCACAGGCCGTTCCCCAGCTGTGAATAACAGCCGTGTAGTTCTCCCCAGCTGGGGAGAGATCTGTGGATAACTGCGGGGATAACGGGGCAGAACCCGTGGAGAAGGGGTGGAGAACCGCGAGGAAACCGTGGACGGATGCGTTCGATCGGGGGAGAACTCGCCCCCGCGTTGTGGAGAACCTGTGGAGAGCGCGCGTCAGGTGAGGCTGATGTAGCCCATGAGCGGCGGCACGAGGAACAGCGCCGCGATGAGCACGCCGACGCCGACGAGCAGGCCGATCTGCAGGCCCCGCTGCGAGCGCTTGCGCGTGCGCGTGAAGACGAAGCCGATGAGGGCTCCGATCACGAGCCCGCCCACGTGGGCCTGCCACGAGATGCTGAAGCCCGGGATGAATCCCATGACGAGGTTGATGCCGAGCACGATGTAGATGCCCGTCATGTTGGCGCCCAGGTGGCGGCCGATCACGACGAGCGCGCCGAAGAGGCCGAAGACGGCGCCCGAGGCGCCCACGACCGGCGTCGCGAGCGACAGGATCCCGACGGCCGCGGATCCGCCCGCCGCGGCGAGCAGGTAGGTGGTCACGAAGCGCCACGTGCCGAGCAGCGGCTCGAGCGAGCGCCCGACCATCCACAGCGCGAGCATGTTGAGCGCGATGTGGAAGAACCCGCCGTGCGTGAACGCCGCCGTCACGATGCGCCACGGCTGGAACGTGCCCGTCACCTCGGGATAGAGGTAGGGCGCCCAGAACAGCAGCCAGTTCTGTACGTCGAGGCCCGGCACGACCCTGCCGAGCAGCTGCAGGAGGTACACGACGGCGGTGATGACGAAGATCGTCGTCATGCCCTTCGTGCTGCTGCCGGATCCGAGCGACACGACCGAACCGGATCCGCGCCCCCAGCGCCGCGCGGCCCGCTTCTGCGCGGGCGTGCGGCTCTTCTTCTGGTCCCTGAGGCACTCGGGGCAGATGACGCCGACGGCGGCCTGCGTCTGGCACTCAGGGCAGATGGTGCGCATGCAGCGCTGACACAGCACGAAGCTCTGCCGGTCGGGATGCCGGTAGCAGTAGTTGTCGGGGTTTGCTGCGTACGAATTCGACGTCACTGCGGGGCGATCCGTTCCTGGCAGAGCTTCGCGCTGTGCCCGTGAAGTGCTAGAGCTTCTCGATGTCGATCGAGCTGATGACGACGTCCTCGGTGGGGCGGTCGTTCGCGCCGGTCTTGACGCCCGCGATCGCGTCGACGACTCGCTTCGAGTCGTCGTCGGCGACGGCGCCGAAGATCGTGTGCTTGCCCATGAGCCACGGCGTCGGGTCGGTCGTGATAAAGAACTGCGAGCCGTTCGTGCCGCTCATGCCGCCGAACGAGTTCGGGCGCTTGCCCGCGTTCGCCATGGCGAGGATGTACGGCTCGTTGAAGTTCAGCTCGGGGTGGATCTCGTCGTCGAAGTTGTAGCCGGGGCCGCCGATGCCCTGACCGAGCGGGTCGCCGCCCTGGATCATGAAGCCGGGGATGATGCGGTGGAAGATGACGTCCTTGTAGAGGGGGCCCTCGCCCTTCGCGCCCGTGCGCGGGTCGGTCCACTCCTTCTCGCCCGTCGAGAGGCCGACGAAGTTGTCGACCGTGACGGGAGCGTGGTCGCCGAAGAGGTTGATGACGATGTCGCCGTGGTTCGTGTGAACGGTCGCGACGGCCGTGTGCTGAGTCATGGATCCATTGTTCCAGAGAACGTCGCAACCCTCGCCGGTTGCCGACACCTCGTGGCAGGATGGGGGAAAGGACCGAACGACTCGGGAGGGCACACGTGAGCGTCAGCCTCAGCAAGAAGCGCAAGAAGGAGCTCCGCAAGCTGCAGGGCACCGCCAACAAGGTGCTGGCAGCCCAGCGCGAGGTGGCCGCCGAGGCAGCCGAGGTGGCTCGCGCTGCCGGCCGGCAGCTCAGCGCCATCAACCACGAAGTGGTCGCCCCCGAGGCGCGCAAGAAGTACCACGAGTACGTCGAGCCGTACGTCGACCGCGCCACGCCGTACGTGCGCGACGGCTACGACAAGGGCAAGCGGTTCTTCGACCGCCGTGTGATCCCCGCTGCCGGCACCGTCGTGGGCCGCGCGATCGGCGCGTACGACGCGACCGCCGCGAAGCTCGGCAAGAAGCAGGTCATCGTCGAGCCCCCGAAGAAGAAGTCGAGCGCGGGCGCGGTCATCGCCGCGATCCTCGGCGTCGCCGCCGCCGTCGCGATCTTCGCGGCCGCGTGGAAGACGCTGAGCGCCGACGACGAGCTGTGGGTCGCCGACGACGCTGTCGCCGCTCCCGACGCCTGATCGTTCTGCGGGGCGGGGTGCGAGGCTCACGGGCCTGGCGCCCCGCCTTTTTCGTCTGCCAGGAGGCACCGTGACCACGTCACCTCTCGCGCCCGACACGGGCGACGCGGATCCCACCCGCCGCGTGCGCGACGCCGCGGCCGCGCGCGGGCTCGACATCGAGATCCGCCACTCGCCGCGCGCCGGCTCGCTCGAGGAGGCCGCCGCCGCGCGAGGCATCGAACCCTCCGACATCGTCAAGACCCTCGTCGTGAAGGGCAAGGGCGACCAGTTCTACTTCGCGCTCGTGCCGGGCGACCGGGCCATCTCGTGGGGGAAGCTGCGCGCGGCCGTCGGCGTCAACAAGCTGCGCCTGCCCGAACCGCAGCTCGCGCTCGAGGCGACGGGTTACGAGCGCGGCACGATCGTGCCGCTCGGATCCACGACCGACTGGCCCGTCTTCGCCGACGAACGCATGGTCGGCAAGCGCGTGTCGATGGGCGCGGGCGCGCACGACTACGCGCTGTTCGTCGACGCCGACGCCCTCCTCGAGGCATACGGCGCGACGATCGCCGACAT
>JAJUIM010000449.1 GCA_029267645.1 Microbacterium sp. | reverse complement strand
GTCGTCGAACGAGCAGCCCGAGCCCTCCCGCGATGAGTCGGCCGACGCCGAGATGCCCACGGAAGGCGTCGCGGCTGCCGCCGACGACGTCATTCCCGAAGTCACCTACGACCTCGTCGACGGCGCGAATCCGCCGACGCTGCAGAACCCGCTGAGCGGCGTCACGCTCGAGCTCGACCCCGCCATGTCGAGCCTGCCGACGGCGCAGTACATCGCCGAGGAGGACAGCGACGACGAGATCACGTCGAAGCTGAAGCGCCAGGGCGTCAAGCTCGGCAAGGGCCTCATCGCCCCGCGCGTGTTCTGGCCGGCGCTGCTCGTGATCGTCGCGGTGACCGTGATCGCGATCGTGTTCCCGACCCAGACGGGCGAGGTCTTCACGGCCGCGCAGAACTGGATCGTGCGCGATCTCGGCTGGTACTACATGCTGCTGATCGGCGTGTTCGTGGCCTTCGTCATCGTCATCGCGCTGTCGAAGCTGGGCTCGATCAAGCTCGGCCGCCCGGATGACGAGCCCGAGTTCGGCGTCATGTCGTGGTTCGCGATGCTGTTCTCGGCGGGCATGGGCATCGGCCTCGTCTTCTACGGCGTCGGCGAGCCGCTGACGTACGCGACCGTGCAGCCCAAGCCCGGTTGGGACGGCTCGCAGGAGGAGCTCGCGGGCCTTGCGATGGCGCAGACCTTCGTGCACTGGGGCCTGCACCCGTGGGCCGTCTACGCCGTGATCGGCCTGGCGCTCGCCTTCGCGATCCACCGCCGCGGCCGCCCCGTCTCGATCCGCTGGGCGCTCGAGCCGCTGTTCGGCGAGCGAGTGAAGGGCTGGGTCGGCGACGTCATCGACGTCGTCGCCATCTTCGGCACGGTCTTCGGCGTCGCGACCTCGCTGGGCCTCGGCGTGCAGCAGATCTCGGCGGGCATGCAGGCGATCGGCGTGGTCGAACAGGCCGACACGACGCTGCTCGTGATCCTCATCGTCGTCATCACGGCGCTCGCGACCCTCTCCGTCGTCAGCGGCGTCGGCGCGGGCATCAAGTGGCTGTCGAACATCAACCTGTCGCTCGCGGGCCTGCTCATGATCACGATGCTGATCCTCGGCCCGACACTGTTCCTGCTGCGCAACTTCGTCGAGTCGCTTGGCGTCTACCTCGCGAACGTGCTGCACATGACGCTCGACGTCGGCGCGTTCCAGGGCGAGCCCGCGCAGGAGTGGCTGTCGGCCTGGACCATCTTCTACTGGGGCTGGTGGATTGCCTGGGCGCCGTTCGTCGGGGTCTTCATCGCGCGCATCTCGCGTGGCCGCACGGTGCGCCAGTTCGTCGCGGGCGTGCTGCTCGTGCCGACGGTCGTCGGCTTCCTGTGGTTCTCCGTGCTCGGCGGTTCCGGCATCTTCCGCCAGTTCTTCGGCGAGGGCGACCTCGTGCAGAACGGCGAGGTCTCGGCCGAGGGGTCGCTCTTCCAGGTGATCCAGGGCCTCCCCGCGGGGCAGATCATCTCGGTCGTGACGATCATCATCATCGCGCTGTTCTTCATCACCTCGTCCGACTCGGGATCGCTCGTGGTCGACATGCTCGCCTCGGGTGGTCACCCGAACCCGCCCATGTGGTCGCGCGTGCTGTGGGCGGCGCTCGAAGGCGCGCTCGCGATCGCGCTGCTGCTCGCGGGCGGCCTCACGACGCTGCAGACCGG
>JAJUIM010000334.1 GCA_029267645.1 Microbacterium sp. | reverse complement strand
GCGTCGAGAACTACGAGGCCGGCGTCTGGCCCGCCGTGTTCTTCGTGCAGATGTACGGCCCCATCGTGGCCTTCCTGCTGCTCATCACGCTCCTCATCATGAGCTTCGTGCGACGGAGCAGGGCGAACCGCCAGTGACGGACGTGGACGGTTCCGCCGCGCGGATGATCGCCGAGCGCCTCGTGAAGGCCGACGATTCCGCACTGTCGGAGCTGTTCGCGGAACGGCGCCTCTCCCCCGATGCGGCCCCCGCATCGCACTGGCGCGACTTCTTCGACGCCGCCGAGACGCTGCTGCAGCCCGACGCCGTCGCGGCCGCGCTCTCGGCCCTGCCACGCGACGACCTCGCGGCGCTCGCGGCAGGATCGCCGCTCACCACGCTCACGCTCACCGACGACGACGGGCGCGCGCTCCCCGGCGTCGTCGAGCGGCTCGCGGGGCGAGGGATCACCCCGACGCCGGCCTCGACGCCCGACCGGGCGGATCCGGTCGCGGCGGGTCATGCCGCCGAGCGCACCTTCACGACGCTGTCGGCGCTGTCCGACATCATGCTCGCGGCTATGACGGCGCCCCTCGCCCGCGTCGGCACGGGCGCCATGAGCGCGACCGAGCGCCGCCGCCTCGTCGAGCAGCAGATCGTGCAGACGCCCGAGGAGGCCGACGTGCTCGTGCGCTTCGCGGCCGCCGTGGGGCTCATGCGCGGCCACCAGCGCCACATCGGCACGACCCAGGAGGGCGCGCGCTGGGTCGCACTGTCGACGCCCGAGCGCTGGTCGTGGATCGCGGATCGCCTGCGCAGCGCGCTGCCCGCGGGCCTGCGGTCTGACGGCGGGTGGATCGATCCCGCGCTCTGGGCGGGCGCCTATCCCCTCGACGACGACTGGCCCGCGAAGGCGCGCGGCTGGCTCGAGTTCGCGCGCCTCATCGGCCTCGTCGCCGACGGCGAGCGCCCCACCGAGCCCGAGTGGGCCCGAACCCTCCGCGAGGGCGCCGACCCGGATCCCTCGGCGCTCGTCGCGCTGCTGCCCCACGAGGTCGATCGCGTCTACCTGCAGAACGACCTCACCGCCATCAGCCCGGGCCCGCTCGCGCCCGCCCTCGACGCGCGGCTGCGCGGCATGGCCGTGCGCGAGTCGCACGCGCAGGCCTCGGGGTATCGCTTCACGGAGGCCTCGATCTCGCGCGCGCTGAGCGCGGGCGAGACCGCCGAGAGCATGCGTGAGTTCCTCGGCGAGCTCTCGCTCACAGGCCTGCCGCAGCCGCTCGACTACCTCCTCGAGCGCGCCGCCGAGCGCCACGGGCTCGTGCGTGTGTCGCAGGATCCCTCGACGGGACAGACGATCGTGTCGAGCCCCGACCACGACCTGCTGCGCACGCTCGCCGTCGACCAGTCGCTCGGCGCGCTCGGGTTCGTCACCGACGGGGCGCTGCTGCGCAGCCGCGCCTCGCGCGACACCGCGTACTGGGCGCTCGCCGACGCGCGGTACCCCGTCGTCGCGATCGACGACGACGGATCCGTCGTGTCGCTCGATCGGCGCCGCATCGTCCCCGACGCCGCCGAGGGGCCCGACTACGGGCCGCTCATCGCGCGGCTGCGCGAGGGGCAGGGCGCCGACGCCGAGGCCGCGTGGCTCGACCGCGAGCTCGACGCCGCGATCCGCGCCAAGACGCTCCTCGTCGTCACGGTGAACATGCCCGACGGATCCGCGCGCGAGCTGACGCTCGAGCCGACCGGACTGGGCGGCGGACGGCTGCGCGGCCGCGATCCGGGCGCGGACGTCGAGCGCACGCTGCCGACGTCGCTCATCGCATCGGTCCGACGCGCCTGAGCGCGGGTAAAATCGTTCGTTATGGCTGATGGCCCCCTGATCGTCCAGAGCGACCGCACGGTCCTCCTCGAGGTCGCGCACCCCGACGCGGAGGCGGCGCGGCACGACCTCGCCGTCTTCGCCGAGCTCGAGCGCGCCCCCGAGCACATCCACACGTATCGCATCACGCGCCTCGGGCTGTGGAACGCGCGCGCCGCCGGGCATACGGCGGACGACATGCTCGCGACCCTCGACCGCTACACGCGCTTCCCCGTGCCGCCCTCTGTCGCGACGGATCTGCGCGAGACCGTCGAGCGCTACGGCCGCCTCACGATCGAGCGCGGCGAGGAGGGCGAGCTGCTGCTGCGTGCGACCGACCGCTACGTGCTCGCCGAGGTGTCGCGCAACAAGCGCATCCAGAACCTGCTGATCGGCCACCCGGCTCCCGACACGTTCGTCATCGACGCGTGGGCGCGCGGGCAGATCAAGCAGGAGCTGCTGAAGATCGGCTGGCCCGCCGAGGACCTCGCGGGCTACACCCCCGGCACGCCGCACGAGATCGCACTCGACGAGACGTCGTGGTCGCTGCGCCCGTATCAGCAGCAGGCGGTCGACACGTTCTCGCACGACGGATCCGGCGTCGTGGTGCTGCCGTGCGGCGCGGGCAAGACCCTCGTCGGCGCGGGCGCGATGGCGCAGACGAAGACGACGACGCTGATCCTCGT
>JAJUIM010000462.1 GCA_029267645.1 Microbacterium sp. | reverse complement strand
CGCGAACCGGCGCCGCCCCGCAGACCTCCGTGCGGCCGCGCCTCGACTGGATCGACGTCGTGCGCGGCAGCGCCGTGCTGCTCGTGATCGTCGTGCACGTCATGCAGCGCACCGAGCTGTTCACGGGCCACGAGTTCACGCGCCTCGGCACCGCGACGATCGTCGTCACGCCCCTGCGGCTGCCGACGATGTTCCTGCTGTCGGGCCTGTTCGTGCCGCGCTCGCTCGCGAAGGGTGCGGTCGCGTACGTCGCGGGCAAGCTGCGGCGCATCGCCTGGCCCTACCTGCTGTGGTCGGTGATCCTGATCGCGCTGTTCGACATCGGGCTGCGGCTCACGGGCTTCGGATTCGGCTGGGAGGTGTTCTGGCGCATCTTCTACGACCCGATCGAGCACCTGTGGTTCCTCGCCTACCTGTTCCTCTACTTCCTCATCGCGCTGCTCATGCGGTGGATCCCCGCGCCGTACCTGCTCGCCGCGGTGATCGCGCTGTCGGCCCTGCCGGTCGGCGATCAGTGGGTGCGCTTCTGGGCGAACGCGGCGTTCTTCTTCACCGGGGTCGTGCTCGCGGCGCACCGCGAGGCGCTCGAGCGGGCGATCGCGCGCACGGGGCTCGCCGCGGCCCTCCTGCTCGTCGCGGTCGGCCTGTCGGTCGGGCACGCGACGCGCGTGCTCGTGCTGCCCGAGGCGCCCTGGAACCTGCCGGTCGTCATCATGTTCGTCGTCGGGCTCGCGGGCGTCGTGCGGCCCGTCTCGGCCACGCGGGCGCTCGCCCCGCTGCGATACGTCGGCGTGCACTCGATCGTGTTCTACATCGCGCACTGGCCCGTCGCGTCGTTCTCGACGCAGCTGCTCACGATGCTGGGCCTCGGGCCGTGGGCCGTGCTCGGGGCCGGCCTCGTGGTGTCCGTCGCCGTGCCGTGGGCGCTCGCGTGGGCGGCGACGCGCTCCCGCATCGTCGACGCGGCGTTCGTGTGGCCGAGGCGCCGCGTTACGCCGCGGCCCTGACGGCGAGCTCGGCGACGCGATCGGCGCGGAAGTGATCGTCGCCCGTGATCGTGATGACGGCATCGCCCGCGAACAGCACGAGCTGACCGCCCGCGCCGTGCAGTCGCCACGCATCGGCGGGGCCGCGCCAGCCGCCGAGCGCGTAACCGTCGTAGCCGGGCCCGTCGCCCGTCGCGATCCAGCCGCCGCGCGGCCTCGTCGTCGCCCACGCGCACGTGCACGCCGTGGGCCCGGAAGCCCACCTCGTCGATTGCGTGCGCGACGGCGTCGAGCAGCGTGTCGGCCCGCGTCACGCCCTGAGGTACGCCTCGAGCGACGCCTCGTGGTCTTCGGGCGTGAAGCCCGTGCCCTCGAGGTGGGTCAGGTCGAGCACGCTGTTGGCGGGGCGAGGGGCGATGCCCGTCTTGCCCGCGTAGTACTCGGCGGTCGACACGGGGCTCACGCGCTCGGGGGAGTGGCCCGTCAGCTCGAACACGCGGCGCGCGATCTCGAACCACGAGCGGGCCTCGCCCGATCCCGTGAGGTTGTACGTGCCGAACGGCGCGCCCGTCTCGAGCAGGTGACGCACGCCGCGCGCGATCTCGCTCGTGAACGTGAGTCGGCCGACCTGGTCGTCG
>JAJUIM010000013.1 GCA_029267645.1 Microbacterium sp. | reverse complement strand
CGATGTGCGGCTGTGGTGCGCGCACTGCGGCGCGGGGCGCTGCGCGCACGGGGCGGCGGCGATCCTCGCGCTCGCCGAGCACGACGAGCCCTTCGGCGTGGGCGCGATCGCGCGGCCGCGCGCGAGGCGCTCGGAGCCCGCGCCCGAGGCGTGGGAGCGCACGCTCCGCAGCCTGCTGCGGCCCTCGGCCGATCCGGGTCGCGCCGACCCGCCGGGAGACGTCGGCCTGCTCATCGACGTGCGCGACCACGCACCGGGGGCGCCCGCGGGGCAAGGCGTCGCGGTCCGGCCCGCCGTTCGGGGCAAAGGCGGCAGCTGGGTGCGCGGCGAGGTGACGTGGCGCAGCATCGCGGATCAGGATCCGCATGACCCGCGCTGGCGGGCGCTCGCCGAGATCGAGGCAGCCTACGCCGGGCGGCACAACTTCCCTGCGCCTGCCGAACGGCTTCGCAACGCAACGCGCCGCGGCGCGTTCGCGATCGACGACTGGGGCGCACCTGAGTGGATCCGCCTCGACGCGGTCCCCGCGCGCGGGCTGTGGGACATCCTGCTGAGCGGCTACGACGCGGGGCTCGAGCTCATCGCCGACGACCGCACGCAGACGCCCATCACGGTGTCGCAGGTCGCGGCCGAGGCCGTCGTCGACCTGCGCATCGCGGGCGGGCGGCTGCGCGTCGATCCGCGCATCGTCGACCGCGAGCGCGGCGACGACGAGTCCCGCTACCTGCCGATCGGCGCCCCCACGATCGCGGTCGCGCGGCTCGGCGGGCGCGCCGGCCCCGTGGCCGAGCTCCTGCCGCTCGCAGCACCCACGACCGCCGAGTACGACCGGCTTCGCGCGTCGGGGCCGCTGTCGATCCCGGCCGTGCGCATCGGCGACTTCGAGAGCGACTTCCTGCCG
Source organism: Microbacterium sp. (assembly GCA_029267645.1). Classification (GTDB taxonomy): domain Bacteria; phylum Actinomycetota; class Actinomycetes; order Actinomycetales; family Microbacteriaceae; genus Microbacterium. The sequence continues at coordinate 15,382 of JAJUIM010000013.1, read as the reverse complement.
ACCCTGCGCGACGTCGCGCCGCTCGTCTCGACCGACGGCACGTTCGACGTGCCCGAGGCGCCCCTGCCGCAGCTCGTGCTCGCGATCCGCCACGCGGACCCGGTCGCGCGCCTGTTCTGGGAATGGGAGTACGAGCCGGGCGCACGGCGCGACGGCGCCGCCGAGCGCGACCTGCTCGCGCGCATCGAGCAGGCGGCCGGATCCTTCGCGCACCTCCTCGGCCGCGGGCGCGGCGACCGGGTGTTCCCCGCCCGCGACCTCGACCGCGACCAGACGGTCGAGTTCCTCGCCCACGTGCTGCCCGCGATCCGCGGCATCGACCAGCTGCGCGTCGAGGCGCACGACGAGGTGCCGTCGTACACCTTCGCGACCGAGCGTCCCGAGATCACGATCGGCGCCGATCCATCGGGCGAAGACTGGCTCGAGCTGAAGATCATCGTGACCGTGCAGGGCGAGCCGGTCTCGACGAGCGAGCTCATCACGGCGCTCTCGCGCGGCCAGAACTACCTGCGGCTGCTGAGCGGCACCGTCTTCCCGCTCACCGACCCGCGCTTCGGCCGGCTGCGCGACGTGCTCACCGAGGCCAAGGCGCTCGCAGACCAGCCGCCGACCAGCCCCGGCATCCCGCGCGTGCAGCTCGACCTGTGGCAGGAGCTCGCCGAGGTCGGCGTGCTCGACCGGCAGACGAACGCCTGGCTCGACTCGATGCGCGCGCTCGGCGACCAGACGATCGAGCGCCGCACGCCGCCCGAGTCGTTCCGCGCGACGCTGCGCGACTACCAGGCCGACGGCTTCAGCTGGCTCGACTTCCTGCGCCGGAACCGCCTCGGCGGGCTGCTCGCCGACGACATGGGCCTCGGCAAGACCGTGCAGGTGCTCGCGGCCCTCGACGCCGCCCGCGCCGATGAGCCCGGCGCCCGCTTCCTCGTCGTCGCCCCGACGAGCGTCGTGGGCCACTGGCTCGCCGAGGCCCGGCGCTTCGCGCCCGAGCTCGGCGCCGTCGCGATCACCGAGACGAGCCGCAAACGCGGATCCGACGTCGCGGCCGCCGCGGGCGAGGCGCGCCTCGTGATCACGAGCTACGCGATCCTGCGCCTCGACGCCCCGCAGTTCCATGCGGCGGGGTTCCGCGTGCTCGTGCTCGACGAGGCCCAGCAGGTCAAGAACGCGTCGTCGAAGGGCTACGCGGCCGCGCGCCTCGTCGGAGCGCCCACGACGTTCGTCGTCACGGGCACGCCGCTCGAGAACAACCTGCTCGAGCTGTTCGCGCTCACGACGCTCGCGGCGCCGGGCCTCTTCGGCGCAAGGTCGCACTTCCGCGAACACTTCCAGGCCCCGATCGAGCGCGACGCCAATGCGACGAAGCTCGAGCGCCTGCGGGCCCGCGTCGCGCCCTTCCTGCTGCGCCGCACGAAGGAGCAGGTCGCGCCCGAGCTGCCACCCAAGACCGAGCAGGTGCTCGAGATCCCGCTGCACCCCAGGCACCAGCGCGCGTACGAGCGGCGGTTCCGTCGCGAGCAGCAGAAGCTCCTCGGCCTCCTCGACGACGTGCGCAAGAACCAGGTGCAGATCCTCGCCTCGCTCACCCGCCTGCGCCGCGAGGCGCTGCATCCCGCGTTCGGCGACGGATCCGGCCCCTCCGCCAAGCTCGACGCGCTCGGCGAGCTGCTCGACGAGATCGTCGCCGACGGCCACCGGGCGCTCGTGTTCAGTCAGTTCACGGAGTTCTTGGGGCTCGCGGCACAGGTCGCCGAGGAGCGCGGCATCCGCTACTCGTACCTCGACGGCTCGACGACGACGCCCGCGCGGCAGCGCATGATCGACCGGTTCGAAACGGGCTCCGATCCGGTCTTCTTCCTCTCGCTCAAGGCGGGCGGCACGGGCTTGAACCTCACGGCCGCCGACTACTGCATCCTGCTCGACCCGTGGTGGAACCCCGCGGCGGAGGCGCAGGCGATCGACCGCACGCACCGCATCGGCCAGACGCGCCCGGTCATGGTCTACCGCCTCATCTCGGCCGGCACGATCGAGCAGAAGGTGCTCGACCTGCAGGACCGCAAGCGTCGGCTCTTCGACGACGTGCTCGAGGGATCCGGCGCCGCCCCGCTCACGGCCGACGACTTCCGCGAGCTGCTCGCCTGATCCGTCAGTCGAGCAGCAGCGCGGGCTCCTCGAGCACCGACGCGACGTCGGCGACGAAGCGGCTGATCTTGTCGCCGTCGACGATGCGGTGATCGAACGACCCCGACACCGTCGTGACCCACGCGGGGCGCACCTCGCCGTCGACGACCCATGGCTTCTGACGGATCGCGCCCATCGCGACGATGCCCGCCTCGCCCGGGTTGAGGATCGGGGTGCCCGCGTCCATGCCGAACACGCCGATGTTCGTGATCGTGATCGTGCCGCCCGCGAGATCCGCCGGCTGCGTGCGCCCGTCGCGCGCGGTGAGCGTGAGGTTCTGCAGCGCGCTCGCGAGCTCGCGGATCGACAGGTCCTGCGCGTCCTTGATGTTCGGCACGAGCAGGCCGCGCGGCGTCGCGGCCGCGATGCCCAGGTTCACGTAGTTGCGCACTTGGATCTCGGCGCCGCCCTCGGTCTCGATCCACGACGAGTTGATCTCGGGCGTGCGCTGCACGGCCCAGAGCACGGCGCGCGCGTAGACGAGCAGCGGCGAGATCTTGATGTCGGCGAACTGCGGCTGCTTCTTCAGCCGCGCGACGAACTCCATCGTGCGGGTCGCGTCGACGTCGGTCCACACCGACACGTGCGGCGCCGTGTACGCGGATCCGACCATCGCGTTCGCGGTCGCCTTGCGCACGCCCTTGACGGGCACGGCCTCGTAGCGCGGATCCGTCGTCGCGGGTCGCGCCGGGATCGTGCGCTCGCGCTCCGACGGCCACGCGGGCGTGGAGAGGTTGCGGAACACCGACGCCTGCTCGGCGTGCTTCAGGACGTCGTCGCGCGTGACCTCGCCCGCGGGGCCGCTGCCCGTGACGTCTGCGAGCGTCACGTCGAGGTCGCGCGCGAGCTTGCGCACGGGGGGCTTCGCGATGACGCCGACCGAGCTCGTCACGACCGTCTCGTGCTGCGCCTTGGGGCGCCGGCGCGTCTGCGCCTCGGCGCCGTTGCCGTAGCCGACGAGCACGGCGGAGTCGCTCGTGTCGGCCGGGGGCTCGGGCGTCGCGCCGCCCTCGGACGAGGATCCGGCCGCCGCGGTCGCGCCCTCGGGCTCGACCGTGAGGATCGGCGCGCCCACGTCGACCGTGTCGCCCGCCTGCACGAGCAACTCGCCGACCGTGCCCGAGAAGGGCGAGGGCAGCTCGACGACGCTCTTGGCCGTCTCGATGTCGGCGATGGGGTCGTCGATCGCGATCGCGTCGCCGGGCTTCACGCGCCACTCGACGAGCTCGGCCTCCGTGAGGCCCTCGCCGACGTCGGGCAGGTGGAACGTCTCCATGGCGGATCCTCCGTGATTCAGTAGGCGAGCGCGCGGTCGACGGCGTCGAGCACGCGGTCCGCGTCGGGAAGGTAGGTGCCCTCGAGCTTGGCGGGCGGGAACGGCACGTCGTAGCCCGAGACGCGCATGACGGGCGCCTCGAGCGAGTAGAAGGCGCGCTCGGTCACGGTCGCGGCGATGTCGCCGCCGATGCTCGCGACGCCCGGCGCCTCCTGCGCCCAGACCATGCGGCCCGTCTGGCGCACCGACTCGACGATGGGGTCGTAGTCGACGGGCGAGAGCGAGCGCACGTCGACGACGGCGCAGCTCGTGCCCTCGCCCTCGGCGATCGCCGCGGCCTGCAGCAGCACCGACACCATGGCGCCGTGGCCGACGAGGGTCACGTCGGTGCCGGGGCGAACGAGGCGCGACGCGTGCAGCGGCGCCGGGCGGTTGTCGGTGTCGACCTCGCCCTTCTGCCAGTACCGGCTTTTGGGCTCCATGAAGATCACGGGGTCGTTCGAGCGGATCGCGTCCTGGATCATCCAGTACGCGTCGTTCGGCGTCGAGGGGCTCACGACGCGCAGGCCCGCCGTGTGCGCGAAGTACGCCTCGGGGCTCTCCTGGTGGTGTTCGACGGCGCCGATGTGCCCGCCGTACGGGATGCGGATCACCACGGGCATCGTGATCGCGCCCTCGTGGCGGTTCGTGAGCTTCGCGAGCTGCGTCGTGATCTGGTCGAAGGCGGGGAAGACGAAGCCGTCGAACTGGATCTCGATGACGGGCCGGAAGCCCGTCATGGCGAGGCCGATCGCGGCGCCGACGATTCCCGACTCGGCGAGGGGCGTGTCGAGCACCCGCTTCTCGCCGAAGTCGCGCTGCAGATGCTCGGTCACGCGGAACACGCCGCCGAGCTTGCCGATGTCCTCGCCCATGAGGAGCACCCGCGGGTCCTCCTCCATCGCGCGCCGCAGGCCGGCGTTCATGGCCCGCGCGAACGGCATCGTCTCGAGCGTCATGCCGCACCTCCCTCGAACGACGCCTCGTACTCGGCGAGCCAGGCCGCCTGCCGCTCCATGAGCGCGTGCGGCTCGGAGTACACGTGCGCGAACATGCTGTCGGGATCCGGCTCGGGCAGCGAGACCACGCGCTGGCGCGCGTCGGCGGCGAGCGCCTCGCCCTCCGCGTCGACGTCGGCGAAGAAGGCCGCGTCGGCGCCGCGCGAGGCGAGGAACGCCCGCATGCGGGCGATCGGATCGCGGCGAGCCCACGACTCCTCCTCGTCGCGCCCGCGGTACTTCGTCGGGTCGTCGCTCGTCGTGTGCGCGCCCATGCGGTAGGTCACGGCCTCGATCGCGCGCGGGCCGCCGCCCGTGCGCGCCTCGTCGAGATACATGCGCGACGCGGCATACGACGCGAGCACGTCGTTGCCGTCGATGCGGAGGGACGGGATCCCGTAGCCCGCCGAGCGGTCTGCGAGCGGGCCGCGCGACTGCGTCGCAACGGGCACCGAGATCGCCCACTGGTTGTTCTGCAGGAAAAAGAGCTGCGGCGTGTTGTACGAGGCGGCGAAGACCATGGCCTCGTGCACGTCGCCCTCGCTCGCGGCGCCGTCGCCGTAGTAGACGACGACCGCCTCGTCGCGCTCGACGTCGCCCGTGCCCGCGCGCCCGTCGAAGCCGAGGCCCATCGCGAAGCCCGTCGCGTGCAGCGTCTGCGTGCCGAGCACGAGCGTGTACAGGCGCGTGTTGCCGTTGGCGGGATCCGTCGGATCCCACCCGCCGTGCGTCGTGCCGCGCATGAGCGCGAGAATGTTCACCGGGTCCACCCCGCGGATCTTCGCGACGACGTGCTCGCGGTACGACGGGAAGATCGTGTCCTGGGGGCGCGCGGCGCGGGCGGATCCGACCTGCGCGGCCTCCTGGCCGAGCGACGGCGGCCACAGCGCGAGCTGCCCCTGACGCTGCAGGCGCGTGGCCTGCTGGTCGAAGGCGCGGATGACCGCCATGTCGCGGTACATCTGTCGGAGCAGGGCGTCGTCTGCGCCCTCCACGATCTCGCGCAGCGGCTCAGCCTCGGGCGTGGGCGCGTACGAGCCGTCTGGCTCGAGGAAGCGCACAAGGGGGGTCTCTGCCGAAGTCACTGTTCCACGCTAGGCCCCCTTTCGCGCGGGGGCGGTGCAACACGAGGGACAACGGATCGCCCATTCCTCTGTGGATCCCGACAGACGTATCCGCGCGCGGCCATACCTGGGCCGGATACGCTCCCAGCATGAGCGCCACCGAGATCTACCGCGCCGCGCGCGACCAGCTGCTGTCCCTCGCCGACAACCACGAGCGGGCCGCCGCCGAGTTCTCCTGGCCCGACGTGGGCGAGCACTTCAACTGGGCCGTCGACTGGTTCGACGAGCTCGCCGCAGGCAACGACGAGGACGCCCTCATCATCCTCGAGGAGGACGGCTCCTCGCTCACGCGATCGTTCGCCGAGCTGTCGCGCCACTCGGACCTCGTCGCGGCGTGGCTCGCGGAGCAGGGCGTGCGCCGCGGCGATCCCGTCATGCTCATGCTCGGCAACCAGCTCGAGATGTGGACGTCGATGCTCGCGATCATGAAGCTGGGCGCCGTGATCCTGCCCACGACGACGGCGATCGGATCCCACGACCTCGCCGACCGCGTCACGCGGGGCGAGGTGCGCGCGGTCATCGCGAACGCGTCGGACACGGAGAAGTTCGCACACGTGCCGGGCGACTGGATCCGCGTCGCGGTCGGCGACGCCGCCGGCTGGCACGACCTGCACGACGCCGACGCGCGCGAGTGGGCGCCCGTGCCGCACCCCGGCACGGCGGCGACGGATCCGCTGCTGCGGTACTTCACGTCGGGCACGACGTCGCAGCCCAAGCTCGTCGAGCACTCGCAGGTGTCGTACCCCGTCGGCCACCTGTCGACCATGTTCTGGATCGGCGTGCGCCCCGGCGACGTGCACCTCAACATCTCCTCCCCCGGCTGGGGCAAGCACGCCTGGAGCAGCTTCTTCGCGCCGTGGATCGCGGGCGCGACGATCTTCGTCTACAACTACGCGCGCTTCGACGCCGAGAAGCTGCTCGCCGAGCTGCGCCACCGCGACGTCAACACCTTCTGCGGCCCGCCCACCGTGTGGCGCATGCTCATCCACGCCGACCTCGGCGAGCGTCCCCCGGGGCTGCGCGAGCTGCTGTCGGCCGGCGAGCCGCTCAACCCCGAGGTCATCTCGTACGTCGAGCGGGCCTGGGGCCTGACGATCCGCGACGGCTACGGCCAGACCGAGACGACGGCGCAGATCGGCAACACGACAGGCTCGCGCATCCGCCCCGGATCCATGGGCCGCCCGCTGCCGGGCTACCCCGTCGTGCTCGTCGACCCCGTGTCGGGCGACGTCGTCGAGGGGGCGGGCGAGGGTGAGCTGTGCCTCGACCTGTCGCAGAACACGCTGCCGCTCATGACCTGCTACTGGGGCGACCCCGAGCGCACGGCGACGGCCACGCGCGGCGGCTTCTACCGCACGGGCGACATCGCGGCGCGCGACGACGAGGGCTACATCACCTACGTCGGCCGCACGGACGACGTGTTCAAGGCGAGCGACTACAAGATCAGCCCGTTCGAGCTCGAGTCGGTGCTGATCGAGCACCCGGCCGTGTCGGAGGCGGCGGTCGTGCCCGCGCCGGATCCGCTGCGCCTCGCGGTGCCGAAGGCCTACGTCGCGCTCGCGCCCGGCTACGAGGAGTCGGCCGAGGTCGCGGAGGACATCCTGCTGCACGCCCGCCGCAACCTCGCGCCCTACCTGCGCGTGCGCCGTCTCGAGTTCCACGAGCTGCCGAAGACGATCTCGGGCAAGATCCGCCGCGTCGAGCTGCGGGCGCGCGAGAACGACCCGTCGGCGGACCTCGCGGGCGAGTTCCGCGAGGAGCACTTCCCGAACCTCAAGAAGGCCCGGTAGCGCGAGCGAGTCAGCGCGCCCGGCGCGCGACCTCCGCGATGCGCGGCAGCGACTCCTCCTCGCCGACCGAGATGCGCACGCCGTCGGGGAACGGGCGCACGATGAGGCCCGCCTCCTCGAAGGTGCGCGCGACGGTCGCGTCGGTCGTCGGGATCCACAGGAAGTTCGCCTGCGAGACCGGCACGTCCCAGCCCGCCGCGAGGAGCAGGGCGCGCAGGCGCTCGCGGCGCTCGACGAGGTCGGCGACGCGCGCCTGGATCTCGTCCGCGCGCGCGAGGCTCGCGAGCGCGGCCTCCTCGGCCTGCGCCGTGACCGACAGGGGGATCTGCGTCGCGCGCGCCGCGTCGAGCACGCGCGCGTTGCCGATCGCGTAGCCGACGCGGAGGGCCGCGAGGCCGTAGGCCTTCGAGAAGGTGCGCAGCACGACGACGTTGGGGTGCTCGTCGAAGACGCGCGAGGCGAGGCCGTCGACGGCCGAGGCGTCGGTCACGAACTCGGCGTAGGCCTCGTCGAGCAGCACGAGCACGTCGGCCGGCACCTTCGCGAGGAAGGCGTGGAACTCCTCGCGCGTGACGATGGGGCCCGTGGGGTTGTTGGGCGTGCACACGAGCACGCAGCGCGTGCGCTCGGTGATCGCCGCGGCCATCGCGTCAAGGTCGTGGCGCCCGTCTGCGAGGTTCGGCACCTCGATGCTCGTCGCGCCCGCGACGAGCGCGAGGCTCGGATACGCCTCGAACGACCGCCACGCGTAGACGACCTCGTCGCCGGGCCCGGCCGCCGCCTGCAGGAAGGCGGCGAGGAGCGAGACGCTGCCGGCGCCGATCACGACCTGATCGGATCCGACCCCGTACCGCTCGCCGAGCGCGGCGCGCAGGCGCCCCGCCGTCGCGTCGGGGTAGCGGTTGAGGTTCGCCGCACCGCGCACGGCCTCGAGCACGCCCGGCAGCGGCTCGAAGGGGTTCTCGTTGCTCGACAGCTTGAAGCCGTCGGCCGCCGCCGGCTTGCCCTGGCGGTACGGCGGCAGCGCCGCGATCTCGGGCCGGATGCGGGGAAGAACGGGTTCGGAACTCACCCGTCGATCCTATGCCGCGCACGGAATCCGCTGGACAGCGCCCGAGAGCCCGTGCGCCGGCGCGCCCCGGATGCCACACTCGCAGGATGGGCTTCCTCATCCGCTCGATCGTCAACGGCTTCGCCATCTGGGTGATCTCGCTGATCCCCTTCCTGCAGATCACCGTGACCCCGTTCTCGCCCGGCGACGACCTGCAGCTCGTCGTCACGCTGCTCGCGATCGGCGCGCTGTTCGGCCTCGTCAACACGATCATCGGCACGATCATCAAGATCGTCGCGTTCCCACTGTTCGTGCTGACCCTCGGCCTCATCTCGCTGCTGCTGAACGGCGTGCTGCTCATGGTCACGGCCTGGATCATGGGCTTCTGGGACTGGGGCCTCGACGTCGGCGCGTTCTGGCCCGGCGTGCTCGCGGGCATGCTGCTCGCCGTCATCAACTGGTTCTTCGGCATCATCCTGCGCCCGCAGCGCAAGGCCAGGCGGTAGCGCGGGGTCAGAACTCCGTCCTGCGCGCGCCCTCGTCGGCGCCCGGGGCGTGGAAGAAGAACGTCTCGACCTCGGCGGCCTCGGCGAGGCGCGCGAAGTAGGCCCGCACGCTCTCGGCGCGGGGATCGCCCGACTCCTCGAAGATCGCCGCCGTCTCGGCGTACGCGCTCACGCGGTGCGCCGCGACGTCCCACTCGAGCAGGCCCGTGCGCGCTTCCTCGTACGCGCGCGAGATGACGAGGCTGTCGTCGTCGCCGAGGCGAGCGGGGGATCCGCCGTCGGCGAGCGCCGCCACGGGGTCGTCCTCGTGGGCGAGCGTGAGCGACGTCACCTGCTCCCCCATCGGCACGCGCAGCGGGGCGCCGATCGTCGTGACGTGCTGCACGTCGAAGGCGCTGTCGGTCGCGAGGCGCTGGGCGATCATCGAACCCTGCGAGAAGCCCGTGACGTCGACGACGGCCCCCTCCGTCGCGCCCGCCCGCTCGAGCGCCTCGAGGGCGAAGTCGTAGCCCTCCGATTCGGCCTCGCCCTGATAGAGCGCGAGGTTCTGGCGCCAGCCGAACGGCTCCGATGTCTCCCACGGCGCGCCGCGCGAGCCGCTCAGGTAGGCGACGAAGCGCTCGGATCCGTCGGGCATCGTGTAGCGATCGACGCGCACGCGCGCGCCGCTCCTGCCGTCGTCGACCTCGCCGTTCGGGATCCGCGAGATCGACTCGGCGAGCCCAGCGGGCGCCGCGTCGCGCCGCACGAGGCGCTCGACCCGCATCGGGACGACGCGGTCGGAGACTCCCGGCACGGCGCCCGCCCGGCGCCTGGCGCGCTCGGGCTCGCCCTCGGATCCGCGCCCCATGCCGGTCGCGAGCCGCATGCCGATCATGCCGAGCACGAGGCCCGCCATGGCCTCGGCGCCGGGCAGGCCGGGGCTGTCGAAGTGGTCGGCGAGGTCGCGGCCCGAGCCCAGCAGCCACTCCTTGTGCAGGCTCACGGCCTCGCGCCACGCCTCGGGGTTGCGCTCGGCGAGCGCCTCGAGCTGATCCCTCGCAGCGCCGCCGTCTGCCGTGCGGGCGCCGTCGCCGTGCATCGTGAGCAGGGTCTGCAGCTCCATCGCCTCGTAGGTGTCGCCCGCGAGCCGCAGCGCCGCGACGAGCTCGGTGGCCTCGTCGTACACCGCGAGGCAGCTGTCGCGGCCCGCGCCGGCGCCCGTCCAGAACACCGCCCGGTCGAGCGGCAGCTGCGCCTGCAGCGACTCGGAACGCCGCGCGCAGCCGACCGCCCAGTCTGCGGCCGCGACGACCTGCTCGAGGCGGGCGGCGATCGCGCGCAGCTCGTCGGGATCGACCGCGACGACGGATCCCTGCGTCACGTCGAGGCTCATGGCAGCATCGCCCTGTTGCCGTTCGCGAGCAGCACGTCGGCCTCGTCAGAGCAGCGCATCATGGCCTCGCCCGCGCGCTCGATCGCCGTCGTGAGGCGGTTCTGGAAGGCGACGGCGGCGCTCGCGCGCCACCCCATCTCGCCCGCGACGGCCTGCATCGTGACGCGCGCGACGCGCATCTCCTCCGTCGCCTGTCTCATCTGGTCGCTCGCCTGCCAGAGCAGGCGGGCCGCGTCATGGTCGCTCGTCGTCATGGGACGAGCATGCCGAAGCCGGGCGCTCCCGCGGCGGACTCGGCGCGGATCCCTCAGATAACTCGCGCACATGCGCTCCTGTGGACACGTTGATGCGTCACGAGACGCGGCATCGCGCGCCGTTCCCTCTAGGCTGGAACCGCCCGATGCCCGCCTCGATCCGGAGGTGCCCGTGAACCCTCTTCCTCCTCAGCCGCTGAGCCCGCTCGACGGCCGCTACCGCCCCGCCGTCGCTCCCCTCTCGGAGTACCTATCCGAAGCGGGCCTCAACCGCGCTCGCGTCGAGGTCGAGGTCGAGTGGATCATCCACCTCACCGACAACAACCTCTTCGGCACGCGCCCGCTCGCGCGCGAGGTGCGCGACCGCCTGCGCCTCGCCTACCTCGACTTCGGCCAGAAGGAGATCGACTGGCTCGCCGAGAAGGAGCGCGTCACGCGCCACGACGTGAAGGCCGTCGAGTACTTCGTGCGCGAGCGCCTCGCCCAGCTCGGCCTCGATCACCTCGCCGAGCTGACGCACTTCGCGCTCACGAGCGAGGACGTCAACTCGACCTCCTACGCGCTCACCGTCAAGCGCGCCGTGCAGGACGTGTGGCTGCCCGCGTTCCGCGGCGTCGTCGACAAGCTGCGCGCGATGGCCCTCGACCTCGCCGACGCGCCCATGCTCTCGCGCACGCACGGCCAGCCCGCGACGCCCACGACGATGGGCAAGGAGCTCGGCGTCTTCGTAGGGCGCCTCGAGCGCGTGCTGCCGCGCATCGAACAGACCGAGTTCCTCGCGAAGTTCTCGGGCGCGACGGGCACGTGGTCGGCGCACCTCGCCGCCGAGCCCAAGGTCGCCTGGCCGAACATCACGCGCGAGTTCGTCGAGGGACCCCTCGGCCTGTCGTTCAACTCGCTCACGACGCAGATCGAGCCGCACGACTGGCAGGCCGAGCTGTACGACCACATCCGCCACGCGGGCGCGATCCTGCACAACCTCGCGCAGGACATCTGGACGTACATCTCGCTCGGCTACTTCACGCAGATCCCGGTCGCCGGCGCCACGGGCTCGTCGACCATGCCGCACAAGATCAACCCCATCAAGTTCGAGAACGCCGAGGCGAACTTCGAGATCTCGGGCGGCCTGTTCGCGACGCTCGCACAGACCCTCGTGACCTCGCGCCTGCAGCGCGACCTCACCGATTCGACGACGCAGCGCAACATCGGCGTCGCATTCGGCCACTCGCTGCTCGCGCTGTCGAACCTGTCGGGCGGCCTCGACCAGATCTCGCTCGCGCGCGACGTGCTGCTCGCCGACCTCGACGACAACTGGGAGGTCCTCGCCGAGGCGATCCAGACCGTCATCCGCGCCGAGGTCGTCGCGGGCCGCTCGCAGATCAGCGACCCCTACGCGCTGCTCAAGGAGCTCACGCGCGGGAACCGCATCGGCGCCGAGGAGCTGCAGTCGTTCGTCGACGGGCTCGACATCGGCGACGACGCGAAGGCGCGCCTTCGCGCCCTCACGCCGGCGGGCTACACGGGCCTCGCCGAGAGCGTCGTGCGCGCCAAGCTCGGCCGCTGAGCCGCAACGAGCGACGCCCCTGGAGATGCTCCAGGGGCGTCGCTCGTGTCTCGAGCCTCAGCGGGCGGATCCGGCCTCGGGGGCCGAGCCGTCCTCGCCCTGCTCGTCGTCATCGGGCGCGAGCACGGGCTTGTCGTGCTCCTTCACGACGTCCTGCGGGTCGACCACGAGCAGCAGGAGCGCGAGCGACAGCACGACGACGATGAACACGATGCCCGCGACGATCGCGGCGATGCGCCACGCGTTCGCGACGATGTCGGATCCCTGATCGGTGAACGCACCCGTCGACAGCGCCGTCACGAACCCCGCGAACACGGCCGCGGCGAACGACCACCCGAGCAGGTGCACGGGCTTCATGAGGTCGCGGCGGGTGGGCTTGTCGTCGGTCATGCGGGATCCTTCGTGAGGGAGGCGGTCTTCGGCGCGGGCGAGACGGCGCCGATCCCGAGATAGACGGCGACGATCGCGGCCCAGCCCCCGAAGAGGCCGACGCCGATGATCGTGCCGGTGAGCGTGAACTCCTGCCTTGCCTCCTCGACGAAGTAGTCGAGGGCGTAGTCGGGCGAGACGACGAGCGTCACGGCCGCCAGGAGGAGCGTGAGGGCGCCGACCGTGATCGCGTCGCGCGCCCACGCGGATCCGTCACGCCTGCGCGCGATGCCCGCCGCGAGCTCGATGACGCCCGCGACGACGGCCCAGCCGAGCAGCACGGCGTGGAAGCGGTGCGCGGGCGCGAGGGGCAGAAGGATCGAGAGCGCGCCGGCGATGACGTGCACTGCGGCGAGCGCGCCCTTCGCGACGGCCGACGTGCGCGTGAGCGCGGCGTCGACGGCGAAGACGACGCCCGTCGCGATCGCGAACGCGGCGAAGACGGCGACCGAGAAGATGCCCGTGCGCTCCTGCACGAAGGTGACCACCATTGCGGCGACGGCTGCGAAGAGCGCCCGCAGGATCAGGGTCGCGCGTGCGACGCGCGAAGCGGCGGAGCGAGACGGCATGCGGATCCTCGGAAAGGCGACGGGTTCGGACCCATCCTATTTGCCCGGGCGCTGGGAAGTGCCGGAGCGGATCAGGCCACGCGCCGCCCATGCGCGAGGTGCACGAGGTGATCGGCGCGCAGGACGTCCTCCTCGTCGTGCGTGACCCAGCCGATCGCGCGGCCGCGCGCGGCCTCGTCGCGCAGGATCTCCCGCGTGCGCTCGCGGCTCGCGGCGTCGAGGCCCGCCGCGGGCTCGTCCAGCAGGAGGATCCGCGCGTCGCGCGCGATGCCCTGCGCGATGAGCGCCCGCTGGCGCTGCCCGCCCGACAGCGCGTGGATCGACCGGCGCGCGTGGGCCGCGAGCCCGACGCGGTCGAGCGCGTCGTCGACAGCCGCACGCACCGCGCGACGCGGGCGCCGCCTGCTCCACGTGCCCATCGCGACCGCCTCGCGCACCGTGAGCGGCAGGGTCTCGGGCACGCGCACGCGCTGCACGACGAGCGCGATGTCGCCGTCGCGCTCGACCCGACCCTCCCGGGGCGCGAGCACGCCCGCGAGGATCTCGACGAGCGTCGACTTGCCGGATCCGTTGGATCCGATCACGGCCGTCACGGCGCCCGCGGGCAGGTCGACGTCGACGTCGTGCAGCACGTCGACGCCGTCGTAGTCGAAGCAGATGCCGGAGGCGCGGAGCGGGGTCATGGTTCCACCGTAATTGATAATGGTTCTCATTTCTCTGTAGAGTGGCGTCTCGTGTCCTGGCTTCTCCACCCCTTCGCGGCCGACTTCATGCTGCGCGCGCTCGTCGGCGGGGTCCTCATCGCGGGGATCTGCGCTGTCGTCGGCACGTGGGTCGTCGCGCGCGGCATGGCCTTTCTCGGCGAGGCGATCGGGCACGGCATGCTGCCCGGCGTCGCGATCACGACGCTCATCGGCGCCCCGACCGTGCTCGGTGCGGCCGCGAGCGCCGTCGTCATGAGCGCCGCGATCGGGTTCCTGCAGCGCCGCGGCCGGCTGTCGTACGACACGAGCATCGGTCTGCTGTTCGTCGGCATGCTCTCGCTCGGCGTGATCATCGTGTCGCACTCGGGCAGCTTCGCGACCGACGCGACGGCCATGCTCTTCGGCGACGTGCTCGCCGTGTCAACGGGCGACATCGCCCTGCTCGCGGCCGCCCTCGTCGTGACGATCGCGATCGCGAGCTGGCTGCACCGCGCCTTCACGGCCGCCGCCTTCGATCCGCGCATCGCGCAGACGCTCGGGCTGCGGCCGCGACTCGCCCACGTCATGCTCACGGGGCTCGTGACGCTCGCCGTCGTCGCCTCATACCAGGCCGTGGGCACCCTGCTCGTCGTCGGCATGCTCATCGCGCCCGCCGTCGCGGCCGGCCGATGGGCGCGCACGATCGGATCGACCATGGCGCTCGCGGCGGCCTGCGGCGTCGTCGTCGGGCTGCTCGTCTCGTGGCACGCGGCGACGGCAGCGGGTCCTTCGATCGCGCTGTCGGCCATCGCGCTCGCGGGGCTGTCCGCCGTCGCGGCGTCGCTGCGCCGCAGGCCCGCGCACGCGGCGGATCCCGAAGCGCGCGCGGAGCGCAGGACGCACCCTTCGACAGCACACCCCATCGTCACGGAAAGCCCCCGATGAAACGACGCCTCACCCTGGTCGCGGCCGCCGCGACCCTCGCCCTCGCCGGCTGCGCGAGCGCGACCCCCTCGTCCCCCTCCGGTTCCCCCTCGCCCACCGCATCCGCCGGTCACGGCGCCCGCGAGGGCGCCCAGGAGGTCGCGGAGCCCCAGAGCGCCCTGCTGTCGGTCTCGGCGGACGGCGAGGTCGGCGTGCTCGACCTGCTGTCGGGCGACGAGCAGACCCTCGGCACGATCGGCTCGCCGCAGGCCATCGCGAGCGACGGTCGCTACGGCTTCGTCACGACGGACGCGGGCCTCGAGGTCGTCGACGGCGGCGCGTGGAGCTGGGATCACGGCGACCACTTCCACTTCTACCGCGGCGAGCCCGCGGTCGAGGGCGTCGTCGAGGGATCCGGCCCCGCGGTCGTCACGGGGCCGCCGCTTTCGACGTCGGGACCGACCGGAATCTTCTTCGAGGGATCCGGCGAGGCCGTCGCGCTCGACATGGAAGCGCTCGACGCGGGCGAGATCGTCGAGCGCTTCCGCCTCGACACGGGCGCGGACTCTGGCGTCGTCGCCCCCGCGGGCGAGTACACGGTCGTCGCGACCGACGACGG
>JAJUIM010000301.1 GCA_029267645.1 Microbacterium sp. | reverse complement strand
CTCACGACGTGGATCTCGGGATCGTCGACGATCGCCCGCCAGTCGGTGTCGTGGCGCTCGTAGCCGAAGCGCGCGGCGGCGTCCTCGGCCAGCTGCCCGTTGAGGTCGCAGATCGACACGAGCCGCAGCGGCGGCAGCGTGGACGAGTAGAGGGATCCGGCCTGGCGGTACGCGTTCGCGTGCGCCTTTCCGGCCATTCCGGCGCCGATGACGGCGATTCCGAGGGGCTGAGCGGTCATGGTTCTCTCCTTTCAGAAATGACGACGACGCCGCCACGTGCTGAGAGACGATTCGGTGCGGCTGTCTCTCGCCACATGACGGCGTCGTGCCGTGTTGTTGTGTGAAGTTGTGTTGTGGGCCGGCCGGAGCCGGTCAGCGACGGGCCTTGTGCAGCACCTGCTGTCGCTTCGAGATCGTGAAGATGGATCCGGTCGTCACGCCTTCCTCGACCGCCTCGAGCGTGCGACCGCGCGTCTCTGGCAGGAAGAAGATGAACACGACGATCGCAATCGCGTTGACCGCGGCGAACCCGAAGAACGACCCCGTGATGCCGATCGCGTCGATGAGGCTGGGGAAGAACAGGCTCAGCAGCGCGTTGGCGATCCACATGAAGAACACCGTGATGCCCATGCCGAGGGCGCGCATGTGGAGCGGGAAGATCTCGCTCAGCAGCACCCACGTGGCGACGTTGAGGAACGTCTGCATCGAGCCGACGAAGCACACGATGAGCACGAGGATCACGTAGGGACGGATGGACGAATCGGCCGGGATCGCGAAGGACGCGATGCCGATGAGGAAGTGGAAGATCGTCGTGAGCGTGTAACCCGTGATGATCGTCGTGCGACGGTTGATCTTCTCCATCATCCACAGCGCGATGAGGCCGCCGATGACGCCGATCACACCGGGCGCGATGTTCGCGAACAGCGCCGCCTGCTCCTCGAAGCCCGACTCGGTCAGCACGACCTGGCCGTAGTACATGATCGAGTTGATGCCCGTGAGCTGCTGGAACACGGCGAGCGCCGTACCGATCAGCAGGATGCGGACGAGCCACGTGTTCGAGAAGATCGCACGCCATCCGAGCGTCTTCTCCTCCTTCTCCTCGTCGACGAGAGCGAGCACCTCGTCGAGCTCGGCGCGGGCCCGCTCGGGGCTGCGGATCGTCGACAGCACCGCGAGCGCCTCGTCATTTCGCCCCTTCGAGACGAGCCAACGCGGCGACTCGGGCATGCGCAGCATGCCGACGAACAGCGCGATGGCCGGCAACGCGGCGACGGCGAGCATGAAGCGCCACACCCCGTCGAGGTGACCGAGCGTCGCACCGAGGATCGCGTTGACGACGAATGCGGCGAGCTGACCGATGACGATCATGACCTCGTTGCGTCCCGACAGGGATCCGCGAATCTCATACGGCGCGAGTTCCGCGAGGAACACGGGGACGACCGTCGACGCGCCGCCGACAGCAAGGCCGAGCACGATACGGCCGAGCACGAGGAACTCGAAGAAGGGCGCGAAGACGCAGAGCATCGCGCCGACAAAGAACATGCACGCGAGGAGCAGGATGGTCTTGCGCCTGCCCCACCCGTCCGAGAGGCGCCCGATCGTCATCGCGCCGACCGCTGCGCCGAACAGCAGCGAGGAGGTGACGACGCCCTCCGTGAACGCGGTGAGACCCAACTCCGCCGTCATCGGCAGAAGGGCTCCGTTGATCACTCCGGTGTCGTATCCGAAGAGCAGACCGCCGAGCGTCGCGACGAGTGCGACGAGCCCCAGCCGTCTGGAATGCGGCCCCTTGGTGAGCGGAGGCAGCGCCGACCCGCTCGTGGATGATGTGTGACTACTGGCCATCACGACTCCTTCGTCCTCAGACTGGCCCCCTCATCGTAAGCACGTCCGTATGTCCTGTCAATTGGACATTCACGTGTCATCGATGTATGCCCCCTCACCGGGGGCTCAGGAGCGACCTTCCCCCACCGGCCTCGGCGTGCCGACGGACGCGGTCGTGCCGCCGTCGACCGGCAGCACGACGCCCGTGATGTAGGCGGCGTCGGGGCTCGAGAGGAACAGTGCCGCGGCCGCGACGTCGTCGGGCTCGGCGGCGCGCTCGAGCGCGAGGCGGTCGAGCAGGCGCGACGAGAACTCGGCGTCGCCGAGGCGCTCTGCCGTCTGCTGCGAGCGCCGCCGTCTCCTCGAGCGTCCGCCTCGTCCGGCCCACGAGCGCCACGCGTGCGCCCGAGGCGAGGAAGGCGAGCGCGATCGCCCGCCCGATGCCGGATCCGGCGCCTGTCACGACGACGCGCGTTCCGTCGTAGGGATAGGTGGCCCACACCATGTCGTCCTCCTGATGTGACGAGGAGGAGGTCAGCCGATCAGCTCGCGGATCTTCTCGAGCTGGTATCGCGAGACCTCATCGGCGTGCTCGTCCTCGGCGAAGACGTTCGACACGATGAGGGCGTCCTCGCGGTCGAGGTAGCCCGTGCTGCGCAGCGTGCCGAACAGCTCGCCCCAGTCGACGTCGCCGTCGCCGATGCGCAGGTGCTGGTGCACGCGCGCAGCGTTGCCCGGCGGGTTCGTGATGTACCGCAGCCCGTGCGAGCGGGTGTGGTCGAACGTGTCGGCGGCGAACACGGCGCCGAGGCAGTCGCCCACCTCGGGCAGCAGCGTCGCGGCGCGGTTGCCGAGATGGAACGTGTGCGCCGCGACGTACACGAAGCCCACGCGGTCGCTGTCGAGGCCGCGCAGGATCCGCCACGCCTCGAGCCCGTCCTCGACGAAGTCGTCGGGGTGCGGGTCGAAGTTCATCGTGACG
>JAJUIM010000100.1 GCA_029267645.1 Microbacterium sp. | reverse complement strand
GCCCGTCGCGTAGTCGCGGCAGTCGCGCGTGTCGCCCGTGCCGGGGTTCGCGATCTCGAGGGCGGCGTCCTCGCACGTCGCGTCGTACACGCGGATCTGCGTGTTCGACTCGCCGCCCTGCTGCTGCTCCGAGGGCAGCGGTGGAGTGAGGTCGTCGCTGAACGTGACGGACACCTCGGCGGGCAGCTGGGGCTCCGTGCCGTCGGTCTCGGGTGTCGTCGCGACGATCGACGAATGCGCCGCGGCAGGCGCCGCGACGGCGAGGGGCGCGAGGAGCGCGGCGGCGCCGAGCGCGGCGACGGCGAGGGTGCGGGGTAGGCGGCGGCGCGAGGGCCGAGAGAGTCGTTCCATCACGCCTGCCACGGTACGCGCTCGCGCGGTGCGCGCGCCGGGAATCCGCGACGCGCGCGACGCAATTTGCGGCGCGTCGCAGGGGGCGGATCGGATAGGCTGGCGGGAACGGAAGGAGCGCGCGTGTCAGATCAGCATTTCGAGCCGATGTCAGCGGCGACCAGGCACATCCCGAGCGCGGCCGGTTTCGATGGATCCGGTGATCGCACACAGACGTTCGGGCATGATGCCGACCTGTCGTTCGTTCCCTTCCACGGCGAGCTCTCGCAGGCCGAGCTCGACGCGATCGCGGCACTGCCCTCGGGCGCGGCCCTCCTGCTCGTGCGCTCGGGCCCCGCGGCCGGCGCGCGCTACCTGCTCGACACCGACACGACGTCGGTGGGTCGCCACCCGAACGCCGACATCTTCCTCGACGACGTCACCGTCTCGCGTCGGCACGCCGAGATCACCCGCAGCCGCAACCGCTTCGAGGTCGTCGACCAGCGCTCGCTCAACGGCACGTACGTGAGCGGCGAGCGGGTCGACCGCGCGCAGCTGCGCAACGGCGACGAGGTGCGCATCGGCAAGTTCCGCCTGAACTTCTTCAGCTCGCCCCGCGACCTTCCGGCGGCGGCCTCCTGATGGCGGCGGCGGCCGCGAGGGGCGGATCCGCTGCGTCCCAGGCGACACCGCTGCTCTCGATCGGTCAGGTGCTCTCCAAGCTGTCCGGTGAGTTCCCCGCGCTGACCTCGAGCAAGCTCCGCTTCCTCGAGGTGCAGGGCATCGTCTCGCCGCAGCGCACGGCGTCGGGCTACCGCAAGTTCGCACCGAGCGACGTCGAGCGGCTGCGCCTCGCGCTCACGCTGCAGCGCGACCACTACCTGCCGCTCAGCGTCATCCGCGACTACCTCGACGACATCGACGCGGGCCGCGAGCCCGACCTGCCGCAGGCGCCGCAGTCGATCCACTCGCAGCACCGCACCTACTCGCGCGCCGATCTGCTCGAGGCCGCGGGCGCGCCCGCCCAGCTGCTGACCGACGCGATCAGCCTGGGGCTCATCCAGCCCGCCGAGACCTACGACGCGCAGCACGTGTCGCTCCTGCGCGCGCTCGTCGCGCTCGAGGGCCACGGCATCGATCCGCGCCACGTGCGCTCCGTGCGCCAGAGCGCCGAGCGCGACGCCTCGCTCGTCGAGGCCTCCCTCACGCACCTCCTGCGCCGCTCGGATGCGGCCTCGCGCGCCCGAGCGCAGGAGATCGCGCCGCAGCTCGCCGAGCGCCTCGACGAGGTCCGCGGCATCTTCCTGCGGCAGGCGCTGGGGCGTATGCTTCCCGACTGACGGGGCGCTTCGATCACGATTCATAACGCTTGGCAGACACGCCGGATCGTCCGGAGCGGATGTCATTGATGGGGCCGCCAGGCACCCGTACTGTGGGGGAAACACCCCGCATGGAGAGGACGAAGATGAGCGCGGGACACCCCCACGACAGCGGATTCGCCGTCGACCTGCTCTTCACCGACGGCCTTCCGCAGCTCGACCCCGAGATGGGCTACCGCGGTGCCGTCGCGGCGAAGGCGGCCGGCATCACGTACCGCCAGCTCGACTACTGGGCCCGCACCGAGCTCGTCGTCCCGACGATCCGCGGCGCGAAGGGATCCGGGTCGCAGCGCCTCTACGGCTTCCGCGACATCCTCGTGCTCAAGCTCGTCAAGCGCCTCCTCGACACGGGAATCTCGCTGCAGCAGATCCGCGTCGCGGTCGAGCAGCTGCGCGCGGCCGGCATCCGCGACCTCGCGGGCACGACGCTCATGAGCGACGGCGCGTCGGTCTACCTGTGCACGTCGAACGACGAGGTCATCGACCTTGTGAGCCGCGGCCAGGGCGTCTTCGGCATCGCGGTCGGCAAGGTCCTTCGCGAGGTCGAGTCGACGCTCGTCGAGTTCGACCCCGCTGCGTCCGACCCCGTGGACGAGCTCGCGGCGCGCCGCGCCAAGAAGTCGGCCTGACGCAGAACGTCCGCGCGTCTCCGAGAAGCCCGACGCTTCGAGCGTCGGCCTGTCGGAGGCGCGCGGACGTCTTTACTTGACGAGCCGGCGCGGGCGCTCAGTGCGCCTGCGGACCCGCCTCGGGAACCTCGATGTGGCCCGCCTCGACGATGTGGTCGAGCAGCTGGTCGAAGTCGGCAGCGAGTTCCTGCGCCGACTCGCCGGGCCAGACGTGCAGGGGCTTCGCGGCGCCCTGCGCCTGCTGCAGCGACGTGCGCTCGGGCAGCTGCGGCTCGAGCACGAGCGCGCCGAACATGTCGCGGAGCTCCTTGATGCGGAACTGGTGCTCGACCGACTGCGGGCGCACGCGGTTCACGACGATGCCGAGGGGCTGCAGACGCGACGAGAGGCCGCGGCGGATCTCCTCGATCGCGCGCAGGGCGCGGTCGGCGGCGGCGACGGAGAACAGGCCCGGCTCGGTCACGACGGCGACGCGGTCGCTCGCGGCCCACGCCGTGCGCGTCAGGGCGTTGAGCGAGGGCGCGCAGTCGATGAGCACGAGGTCGTACTCGTCCTCGACGAGGGCGAGCGCCTCCTCCATCTTCCAGACGTCGCGCACGGAGGGGTGTGGGCCGTCGTAGTTGATGGCCGACGGGCTGCCCAGCATGATGTCGATCTTGCCCGGGTGCACTTTCGTCCAGCCGCTCGGCGCGATCGCCTGGCGGACGGTCTTCTCCTTGGGGTTCTCGAGCACATCGGCGACGTTGAGGCGCTCGGCCGTGTTCACATCGAGGCCGGTCGAGACATCGGACTGCGGGTCGAGGTCGACGACAAGCGTGCGGATGCCGCGGGCGAACGCCGCCGACGCGAGGCCCAGGGTCACCGTCGTCTTGCCGACGCCGCCCTTGAGAGAACTGACGCTGAGTACGTGCACACCCCTACGCTACCTTCCCCTAGGCTGAGAGCCATCCTTATCCGCCGACGATTCGGCGGAAAACATGCGCAAGGGAGTCACATGTTCTCGAAGGTCCTCGTCGCCAATCGCGGAGAAATCGCGATCCGCGCCTTCCGCGCAGCGGTCGAACTCGGCGCCCGCACGGTCGCAGTCTTCCCGGTCGAGGATCGCAACTCCCTGCACAGGCTGAAGGCCGACGAGGCCTATCAGATCGGCGACGAAGGCCACCCGGTCAGGGCCTACCTGGACGTCGACGAGATCGTGCGCGTCGCGGTCGAGGCGGGCGCCGACGCCATCTACCCCGGGTACGGCTTCCTCTCCGAGAACCCCGAGCTCGCGGCGAAGGCCGCAGACCACGGCATCACGTTCATCGGGCCGCCGTCGCACGTGCTCGAGATGGCGGGCAACAAGGTCACGGCCAAGGAACACGCGATCGCCGCGGGCGTGCCGGTGCTGCGGTCGACCGAGGCGACGGAGGACGTCGACGCGCTCGTCGCGCAGTCCGACGAGATCGGCTTCCCGCTGTTCGCGAAGGCCGTCGCGGGCGGCGGCGGGCGCGGTATGCGCCGCGTCGAGAAGAAGGCCGACCTCGCGCCCGCGCTCGAAGAGGCGATGCGCGAGGCGGGCAGCGCCTTCGGCGACGCACGCATGTTCCTCGAGCAGGCCGTGCTGCGTCCGCGCCACATCGAGGTGCAGGTGCTCGCCGACGCGCAGGGGCATACGGTGCACCTCTTCGAGCGCGACTGCTCCGTGCAGCGCCGCCATCAGAAGGTCATCGAGCTCGCGCCCGCGCCGAACCTCGATCCCGAGATCGCCGCCGCGCTGCACCGCCACGCGGTCGCCTTCGCCGAGTCGATCGGCTACGTCAACGCGGGCACGGTCGAGTTCCTGCTCGAGACCGCGGGGCCGCGCGCGGGCGAGGTCGTCTTCATCGAGATGAACCCGCGCATCCAGGTCGAGCACACCGTGACCGAGGAGGTCACCGACGTCGACCTCGTGCAGGCGCAGATGCGCATCGCCTCGGGCGAGACGCTCGAGGCGCTCGGCCTCACGCAGGACGACATCACGCTCCACGGCCAGGCGCTGCAGTCGCGCATCACGACCGAGGATCCCGAGGCGGGCTTCCGTCCCGACACGGGGCGGATCACGACCTACCGCTCGCCGGGCGGCGCGGGCATCCGCATCGACGGCGGCACGACGGCCGCCGGGTCGCAGGTCTCGCCGCACTTCGACTCGATGCTCGCGAAGCTCACGGTGCGCGGTCGCGACTTCCCGACCGCCGTCGCGCGCGCCCGCCGCGCGCTCGCCGAGTTCCGGATCCGCGGCGTCGCCACGAACATCCCGTTCCTGCGCGCCGTACTCGACGATCCCGCCTTCGTCGCGGGCGACCTGTCGACGTCGTTCATCGACGAGCGCCCCGAGCTGTTGCGCGGTCGCGCGTCGAAGGACCGCGGCACGAAGCTGCTGCGCTGGATGGCCGACACGACCGTCAACCGGCCGCACGGCGAGCGGCCGGCGCTCACGGATCCGCGCACGAAGCTGCCCGCGACCGACCTCGCGCAGCCCGCCCCGGCGGGCAGCCGCCAGCGCCTGCAGGAGCTCGGGCCCGAGGGCTTCGCACGCGCGCTGCGGGCGCAGAAGGCGCTCGCCGTGACCGAGACGACCTTCCGAGACGCGCACCAGTCGCTCCTCGCGACGCGCGTGCGCACGCGCGACCTCGTGGCGGTTGCGCCGCACGTCGCGCGCCTCGAGCCGCAGCTGCTGTCGGTCGAGGCGTGGGGCGGCGCGACGTACGACGTCGCGCTGCGCTTCCTCGGCGAGGATCCGTGGGACCGGCTCGAACAGCTGCGCGACGCGCTGCCGAACGTCGCGATCCAGATGCTGCTGCGCGGCCGCAACACGGTCGGCTACACGCCGTACCCGACCGAGGTCACCGACGCCTTCGTCGCCGAGGCGGCCGCGACGGGCATCGACATCTTCCGCATCTTCGACGCCCTCAACGACGTCGACCAGATGCGGCCGGCGATCGACGCCGTGCGCGCCACCGGCACGGCGGTCGCCGAGGCAGCGCTGTGCTACACGGGCGACCTGCTGAACCCGGGCGAGACGCTGTACACGCTCGACTACTACCTGGCCCTCGCCGAGCAGATGGTCGAGGCCGGCGCGCACATCCTCGCGATCAAGGACATGGCGGGCCTGCTGCGGCCCGCCGCCGCGGCGAAGCTCGTGACGGCGCTGCGCCGAGAATTCGACCTCCCGGTGCACGTGCACACGCACGACACGGCCGGCGGGCAGCTCGGCACGCTGCTGTCGGCGAGCGCGGCGGGCGCCGACGCCGTCGACGCCGCGGCCGCGACGATGGCGGGCACGACGAGCCAGCCGTCGCTGTCCTCGCTCGTCGCAGCGCTCTCGCACACGGCGCGCGACACGGGCCTCGACCTGCAGCAGGTCGCCGACCTCGAGCCGTACTGGGAGGCGGTGCGCGGCGTGTACGCGCCGTACGAGTCGGGGCTCGCGGGGCCGACCGGTCGCGTCTACACGCACGAGATCCCCGGCGGCCAGCTGTCGAACCTGCGCCAGCAGGCGATCGCGCTGGGGCTCGCCGACGACTTCGAGCTGATCGAGGACATGTACGCGGCGGCCGACCGCATGCTGGGGCGCATCCCGAAGGTCACGCCGTCGTCGAAGGTCGTGGGAGACCTCGCGCTGCACCTCGCGGCCGTGCGCGCCGATCCGGCCGACTTCGAGCAGCACCCCGAGAAGTACGACGTGCCCGACTCGGTCGTGTCGTTCATGGCGGGAGAGCTCGGCGAGCTGCCGGGCGGGTGGCCCGAGCCGTTCCGCTCGAAGGTGCTCGCGGGCCGCGACGTGAAGGTCGGCGTGACGCCGCTCACGCCCGAGGACGAGACCGACCTCGCGTCCGACGGCGCGACGCGGCGGGCGCGGCTCAACCGGCTGCTGTTCCCGCAGCCGACCGCGGCGTTCGAGGAGGTGCAGCGCACCTACGGCGACGTCTCCGTGCTCGAGACCGCCGATTACCTGTACGGCCTCGAGCCCGGCCGCGAGCACGTCGTCGAGCTCGAGAAGGGCGTCGACCTCTACCTCGCGCTCGAATCGATCGGCGACGCGGACGACAAGGGCGTGCGCTCGGTCATGACGACGCTCAACGGCCAGCTGCGGCCCATCGAGGTGCGCGACCGGTCGATCGAGGTCGACACCCGCGAAGCCGA
Organism: Microbacterium sp.; assembly: GCA_029267645.1. GTDB lineage: Bacteria > Actinomycetota > Actinomycetes > Actinomycetales > Microbacteriaceae > Microbacterium. The sequence continues at coordinate 503 of JAJUIM010000100.1, read as the reverse complement.
GAAGGCCGAGCGCGGCAACCCCCGCCACGTCGCGGCGCCGTTCTCGGGCGTCGTGACGCTCAAGGTGCAGCCGGGCGACGCGGTCGAGGCGGGGCAGCCGGTCGCGTCGATCGAGGCGATGAAGATGGAGGCCGCCGTCAGCGCGACCGCGTCGGGCATCGTCGAGCGCCTCGCGATCGCCCCCACGCAGCAGGTCGACGCCGGAGACCTTTTGGTCGTCATTCAGCCCGCCGAGTAACCTGTCGGGGGCGGGATCCGCCCGCTCTGGGCGATTCCGCCCCCATTTCTTCAGGAGATTCCTTTGGCAGGAGACCGCACGGTGTCGCCCGACGACCACCACGATCACGGCGTGCTCGACGAGGTCGGGGTCAACACGACCGCGATCGACCTCGGCGCGACGGCGCAGGTCAGCGTCGTGCTTCCCGCGGGCTACCGCGACGAGGATCGCGACGACGACGTGATCGCCGACGAGCTGTCGGCGGAGGAGATCGCGCGCCAGCGGG
>JAJUIM010000061.1 GCA_029267645.1 Microbacterium sp. | reverse complement strand
CGACCGCGTGCAGGGCGCCATCGCGGCCTCCGACGCGTTCTTCCCCTTCTCCGACGGGCCCGAGGTGCTCATGGACGCGGGCGTGAAGGTCATCATCCAGCCGGGCGGATCCGTCCGCGACGAGGAGACGATCGAGCTCGCCAAGGCGCGCGGCGTCAGTATGTACTTCACGGGAGAGCGCCACTTCTTCCACTGATCCCGCCGATCGGCAACAGCAGCCCTCCAGCCATGCTCTAGGCTGGAGGGCTGCCGTATTTCGCGGCCGTGAACCGATTCTCGAGGCTGAGATGTCTGACCCCGAAACCTCCGGCGCTTCGCCGCGCCTTCCGCTCCACCGTGCCCTGATGCGCCTCGCGCCGTTCGCCAAGAAGGATTTCCCGCGGATCCTGCTCGGCGGTCTGTCGGCGCTCGGCGCGTCGATCGTCGCGCTCCTCATCCCCACCGCCCTCGAATGGATCGTCGGCGGGCCCATCGCGAGCGGCGCGACGTCGGCCGTCGTGTGGGGCGCCGTCGCCGTGCTCGTGCTGGGCCTCGTCGAGGCGGGCCTCGTGTGGCTGCGCCGCTGGCTCGTGCTCGCCCCCGCGACGGCGATCGAGTACAACGTGCGCACGGCGTTCTATAACCGCCTGCAGAAGCTGCCGATCGAGTTCCACGACCGCTGGCAGGGCGGGCAGCTGCTGAGCCGCATGATGCAGGACATCGGCCTCATCCGCCGCTGGATGGCGTTCGGCCTCATCATGCTCGTCGTCAACCTCATCACGGTCGTCATCGGCTCGGTCATGCTTTTCCAGTGGCACTGGCTGCTCGGCACGATCTTCGTCGTCTCGGGCATCCCGCTGTGGATCCACGCGTACCGCTTCGAGGACACCTACGGCACGCTCGCCCGCAAGAGCCAGGACCAGCAGGGCGACATCGCCACGAGCGTCGAGGAGAGCGTGCACGGGATCCGCGTCCTCAAGGCCTTCGGCCGCGGCTCGCACGCGCTCGGCCGCTTTACGCGCCAGGCCGAGTCGCTGCGCGGCACCGAGATGCGCAAGGCGCGGGCGATCGCGGGCGTCGACTTCACGCTCGTGCTCATGCCCGAACTCGCCTTCGCGGCGTGCCTCGCGGTCGGCATCTGGCTCACGGCCGACGGGCAGATCGCCGTCTCGCAGCTGTTCGCGTTCTTCGCCATGGCGACGATTCTGCGGTGGCCGATCGAGTCGATCGGCTTCCTCTTCTCGTTCATGCTCGACGCGCGCACGTCGACCGACCGCGTCTTCGAGGTGTTCGACGCGGTCGACACGATCACCGACCCGGCGGAGCCCAAGACGATCGCCGAGCCGCGCGGCGCGCTCGCGTTCGAGGGCGTGCACTTCCGGTACCAGGACGCGCGCGACCACGAGCGCGACCTGCTCGACGGCATCGATCTCGCGCTCGTGCCGGGCGAGACCATGGCCCTCGTGGGCCTCACGGGATCGGGGAAGACGACCCTCACGACGCTGCCGACGCGCCTGTACGACGTGACGGCGGGCCGCGTGACGATCGACGGCGTCGACGTGCGCGACCTGTCGCTCGTCGAGCTGCGCACGCATATCGCGACCGCGTTCGAGGACGCGACGCTGTTCTCGGCGTCGGTGCGCGAGAACGTGCTGCTGGGGCGCGACGACCTCGACATGCTCTCGGAGGAGGCCGACCGCGTCATGCGCGAGGCCCTCGCAGTCGCGCAGGCCGGCTTCGTCGACGACCTGCCGGATGGCCCCGACACGATGATCGGCGAGGAGGGCATGAGCCTCTCGGGCGGGCAGCGGCAGCGCCTCGCGCTCGCTCGCGCCGTCGCCGCCCGGCCGCGCGTCATCGTCATGGACGACCCGCTCTCGGCGCTCGACGTCAACACGGAGGAGAAGGTGCAGGTCGAGCTTCGCCGCGTGCTCGAGGGAACGACGGCGCTCATCGTCGCGCACCGGCCCTCGACCGTCGCGCTCGCCGACCGCGTCGCGCTGCTCGAGGACGGGCGCATCGCGGCCGTCGGCACGCACAGCGAGCTCATGGCGACGTCGACGAGCTACCGCTCGGTGCTGTCGAGTCTCGAAGAGGAGGACCGCGAGGACAGCGCGCAGCGCATGGACCCGGCCCGCGGCCTCGACGACCAGGAGGAGGTGTCGCGATGAGCGGATCCGTCCAGGGCGTCGCGGGCGAGGACCGCAACGACTACACGAAGGCCGAGAGCAAGGCGATCCAGCGGCGGTCGTGGCGGCTGCTGCTGTCGCTGCTCGCGCCGCTGAAGTGGCGCGTGATCCTCACCGCGATCGTCGTCGTCGCGCAGACCGGCGTGCGCGTGCTCGGGCCGGCCCTGCTGGGCCTCGGCCTGAACGCGGCGCTGCCGGCGGTGCTCGACGGCGCCGACTGGGGCCCCACATGGCTCGTGGCGGGCGCCTACGCGGCCACGGCGATCGCGGGCGCGGCGCTGCTCGCCTGGTACGACATCCTCGCAGCGCAGGTCACCCAGAGCGTGCTGCTCGACCTGCGCACGCGGGTGTTCCGCCACACGCAGCGCCTCAGCCTCGAGTTCCACGAGACCTACACGTCGGGCCGCATCATCTCGCGCCAGACGAGCGACCTCGACACGATCCGCGAGCTGCTCAACGGCGGCCTCACGCAGCTCGTCAACGGCGTGCTATACGGCGTCTTCACCTTCATCGCGCTGCTGCTCGTCGATTTCCAGTCGGGCCTCGTGATCGTCGTCGCGCTCGTGCCGCTCGCGGTGCTCATGCGCTGGTTCTACACGCGCTCGCAGCTCGCCTACCGCGCGACGCGCGTCATCAGTGCGCAGGTGATCGTGAAGTTCGTCGAGACGATGACGGGGATCCGCGCGGGCAAGGCGTTCCGCACCGAGCCCCGCAACGAGAAGACGTTCGGCGCGCTCACGTGGGACTACCGCAACGCCAACATGAAGGTCATCCGCCTCTTCGGCACGTTCGAGCCCGCGCTCATGGCGATCTCGGCGATCGCGATCGGCGCCGTCGTGCTGTGGGGCGGCGTGCGGATCACGTGGGGCGAGTTCTCGGTCGGCCTGCTGCTGTCGGCCGTGTTGTACGTGCGCAACTTCTTCGCGCCGCTGCAGGAGGTCGCGATGTTCGTGAACTCGTTCCAGGCGGCGTCGGCGGCGCTCGAGAAGGTGTCGGGCGTGCTGGAGGAGCGGCCCTCGGTCGCCGACCCGGCCGAGCCCGTCGCGCTGAAGGATGCGCGCGGCCATCTGCGCTTCGACGACGTGACGTTCGGCTACGGCGAGGGGCGCACGATCCTGCCCGACTTCCGGCTCGACATCCCCGAGGCGCAGACGGTCGCGCTTGTCGGCACCACGGGCGCCGGCAAGTCGACGCTCGCGAAGCTGCTGTCGCGCTTCTACGACCCCACGAGCGGCCGCGTGCTGCTCGACGGCGTCGACCTGCGCGACCTCGCCCCGGAGGACCTGCGGCGCGCAATCGTCATGGTGACGCAGGAGGCGTACCTCTTCAGCGGATCCGTCGCCGACAACATCGCGCTCGGGCGCCCCGACGCGTCGATGGACGAGATCGTCGCGGCCGCGAAGGCGGTGGGCGCGCACGAGTTCATCGAGCAGCTGCCCGACGGCTACGACACCGACGTGAACAAGCGCGGCGGCCGCGTCTCGGCGGGGCAGCGGCAGCTCGTCTCGTTCGCGCGCGCGTTCCTCGCGGATCCCGCAGTGCTGATCCTCGACGAGGCGACGGCGTCGCTCGACATCCCGTCGGAGCGGATGATCCAGGAGGCGCTGCAGACGCTACTCGCCGACCGCACGGCGATCATCATCGCGCACCGCCTGTCGACCGTCGAGATCGCCGACCGCGTGCTCGTCATGGAGCACGGGCGGATCATCGAGGACGGCACGCCGGCCGAGCTGACGGCGGGCACGGGCAAGTTCGCGCAGCTGCACAGGGCGTGGCGCGAGTCGCTCGTCTGAGCCGAGACACCCAGAAGGCCCGCATCCCGAGAGGATGCGGGCCTTCTTCGCTGAGTATGGCGGCGGGGGTTCGGGGAATGGGGGAGGAGGTGAGCCCCCGCCGCCAGTTGGAGCGAGATCAGAGGCTGATCTCTGCAACCACCTCACCGTACTCGTTTTCGTCGACCGGGGTGAACCCGACACGGCGGAAGAACGCCTCCGGTCCGAGCTCGCCGGCCTCGTACACGACGGTGAGCCGATCGTAGCCGCGGCGACGAGCCTCGTCGATGACCGCGTCGACCGCGAAGCGGCCCGCGCCGTGGCCCTGCGCCTCGGCGTCGACGTTGATGCGCCACAGCGCCGCACGCAGGTGCTCGTTGGTGGCTTCGGGGTCGAAGTAGGCGCGCACGAAGGCGACCACGCGATCGCCGTCGAGCACCACGCGCTGCCACGTCTTCTGCGGATCGGCGACGACCATCTCGACCGAGTAGGTCGTGGGGGCGATGAAGTCTTCCTGGCCTGGTTTCAGGCTGAGGCTGTTGGCGGCGACGATCGTCGCGGCCGACAGCTCTTCGACGTGCAGCTGGCTCATGATGTCAGCGTAGAGCACGCCGCGCCGCGCGGGGAAGCGTGTGTGGACAGTCGTTATGCGCGAACCGAGACGCCGCTGCCCGCCTGGAGGAAGTAGTAGACCCACTCGGCGTCGGCCTCGGTGAGGTTGACGCAGCCGTGGCTCATGCGCGCGCCCGGGCCGAAGTTGTTGTGCCAGTAGGTGCCGTGGAAGGCCTGGTCGCCGTTGAAGTACGTCGCGAACTTCACGTTGGCCGTGCAGTAGTCGAACGCGCCGCCCGGCACGTAGTTGCCCTCGGCGTCGCAGGATCCCATGTTCTGCTGCGGCGTCTGCCAGCCGACCGAGTAGTCGCCCGTGAGGGTGTCGAAGCCGTCACGGCCGATCGCCATGGGCGCCTTCTTCATGAGCTTGTCCTCGCCGCCGTCGACCGACTCGTAGAAGTACGAGTAGCCCTCACTCAGCGCGACGACCGCGTGGCGGTAGCGCTTCGTGGTCTCGTGCGCGACCTTCTCGCCCTGCAGCGCGACCTCGGCCGGCTCGAGCGCCGTGAGCGACGCCGCGATCTGCTCGCCGATGCCGTCGGTCGAGGTGACGCGGTAGCCGTCCTGGCCCTCCTCGATCACCTTCGTGATCTCGCCGGCCGCGTCGACGACGACGTCGGCGTCGACCGGCTCCTGGTCGACCTTCTCGGGGAGCGTGGCGGCGTACGCCTGGATCTCGTCGGCGTTCGCCGTCACGTCGACGTCGCCCTCCTCGCTGACCGACACGTCGAGCCACTGCGCGACCTGGTCGGGAGCGACCTCGGCGACCGTGTCGCCGTCGAGCGTGAACGAGACGCCCTGCGCGGCGCCGTTGAGCTTGTCGGCCGCGGCCTGCGCCTCCTCGGTCGTGAAGAGGGCATCGGTCTCGGTGATCGACGCGTCGATCGAGATCGACGGGGCGGATCCGGCCGCGAGGACCGTCTCGCCGGAGGCGAGCGCCTGGACCGGCTGCGCGTTCGCGAGCTCCTGCGTGAGCGTCGCCGCGAGCGCCTCGGTGTCGATGCCCTGGCCCTTCTCGGACGGGACGACCGTGTAGGCGCCGTCGGCGAACGCGATCTGGGCGTTGACGGGATCGACGAACGAGTCGGCGAACCGCTCGGCGAGGGCGTCGGTCGCGGTGGCCTGGTCGACCGAGACGTCGGCGTCGATGGCGCCGGGGTTCCAGCCGCCGACCTGCCACAGGCGGTGCGCGTCGGCGATCGTCTGCGCGGCGCCCGCGGCGTCGACCGTCAGGCCGAGCTCGTCGCCCGTGAACGTGGCCGACTCGCCGTTGACGTCGATCGTGATCGTCGAGTCGGCGACCGCGTCGGCGATCGTCGCCTCGACGCTGCCGAGGGTCTGCGTGCCGACGTCGGCGCCGAGCACCGTGACGCCGGGCGCCGTGAACGTCGTGCCCACGACCGCGAGGGCGCCGCAGGCCACGAGGGCGACTGCGGGCAGGCCGATGCCGAGCCAGAGCTTGCGCGACGAGCGCTTCTTCGGCTCGGGCGCGATCCACTCGACGGCGGGCTCGGGCCGCGCGGGCTCGTTCGACGCGTCGGTCGGCTTCGTCGCGAGGTCGGTCATGTCGGTCTCCCCCAAGTCTGCGCGGTGACAACGCGCACTCCACACACATGGTAGAACGCGCACGCGGCGGGGCGCCGCGCAATCGATCACGAACAGTTCACGATCCCCTGGGCAAGGACTGTCGAACCTGCGAGGATCGGAGACGCACCCATCCCTTCCCGTCGGAGGTTCCCGTGGCCGAGGTCATCATCGTTCCCGATCGCGCGGACGCGGGCGCTCTCGTCGCCGACGAGATCGTCTCGCTCATCCGCCGCACGCCCGACGCCGTCCTGGGCCTCGCGACGGGATCCACGCCGCTGCCCGTGTACGAGGCGCTGCGCCCGCGCCTCCAGGGCGTCGACGTCTCGCGCGTGCGCGGATTCGCGCTCGACGAGTACGTCGGCATCGATCTCGACCACCCCGAGTCGTACGCGTCGGTCATCCGGCGCGAGGTGATCGAGCCCCTCGGCCTCACGCCCGAGCTCGTGCGCACGCCGCCGGCAGACGATCCGGATCTCGCGACGGCGGGCGAGCGGTACGACGACGCGATCCGCGAGGCGGGCGGCGTCGACATCCAGATCCTCGGCATCGGCACCGACGGCCACATCGGCTTCAACGAGCCGGGATCCTCGTTCGCGTCGCGCACGCGCGTGAAGACGCTGACACGGCAGACGCGCGAGGACAACGCCCGCTTCTTCGACTCGATCGACGAGGTGCCGCGGCACTGCCTGACGCAGGGGCTCGGCACGATCCTCGAGGCGCGCCACCTCGTGCTGCTCGCTTTCGGCGAGGGCAAGGCTGCGGCCGTCGCGGGCGCCGTCGAGGGCCCCGTCACCTCGATGCTGCCGGGCTCGGCGATCCAGCTGCACCCGCGCGTGACGGTCGTCGTCGACGAGGCCGCGGGCTCGCGCCTCGCGCTCGCCGACTACTACCGCGACGCGTTCGCGAACAAGCCCGACTGGCAGGGGATCTGAGGCGGCGTCAGCGGGTCTCGCGGCGCAGCACGAACACGCCCACGACGACGCAGAACACGCCGGCCGCGAGCCCTGCCCACGGCAGCCCGAGCGCCCAGAGCGCGAGCGTGGCGCTCACGAAGACGAGCAGCTCGATGATCATGCGCACGAGGCTCGGCAGGGCCACGACCGCGCGAGGCGAGATGAACAGCGCCCACACGAGGATCGCGACGACGGGCGCGCCGATGCCCCACACGATGTTCCACGCGAACGGCCAGGCGAGGAACCCCCACACGGCCAGCGACCCGAACGCGACGATCTCGCTGAGGAGTCGGAGAACGTCGAGGGCGGTGACGCGCGGGCCGATGCCGGCCTGTTCGGTGGCGGAGGACATGCCATCAGTCTAGGGCGGCGATTCTGCGCGACCCGTGGGTGAGGGGCGCTCCCGATCACGCTTTCCGACAGTGCAGTGTGTGCCTCCTTTGCATAGGCTGGGGGCGACAGATCATCGACGTGCGTCGCCTTCGCCGCGCTGTCGACTCGAAGAAGGGGAGAAACGTGGGCGGATTCTTCGCAGCCATCGGCGGCGTCGGCATCGTCATCGCGATCATCATCCTGCTGGTGATCGCCGCGATCATCGCGCTCATCGTCACGCTGCTCATGCGCGCCTGGTACAAGGTCGCGCGGGCGGACGAGGCGCTGGTGATCGTCGGACGGAAAGCAAAGAAGGGGCCGGGGCCGGCCTCAAACGTGTCGGTGATCCGAGGCGGCGGCGCGATCGTCAACCCGATCACGCAGCGCGCCGAGACGCTGTCGCTGCGCGCGCGCCAGATCATGGTGCAGCCGACGGCGCAGTCGATCCAGGGCGTCACGGTCGACGTGACGGGCGTCGCGCTCGTCAAGGTCGGATCCGAGACCGAGGCGATCGCGCGCGCGGCCGAGCGCTTCGTGTCGCAGGACAAGGCGATCGAGGTCTTCACGACCGAGCAGCTCGAGGGCGCCCTGCGCGGCGTCGTCGCGACCCTCACGGTCGAGCAGCTTATGCGCGACCGGCAGGAGCTGAGCGACCAGATCGCGACGCTCATCAAGAGCGACCTGGAAGAGCAGGGCCTCGTGCTCGACAGCTTCCAGATCCAGGGCATCACCGATGAGAACGGCTACATCGACGCGCTCGGCGCCGAGGAGGTCTCGAAGGTCAAGCGCCAGGCCGAGATCGCGCGCATCGACGCGAACCGGCAGATCAAGGCGCGTGAGATCGCGACGAGCGAGGAGACGCTCGTCGAGCAGACGGCGTTCGACAAGAACCAGGCCGCGGCCGCGGCCGACGTCGGCGAGGCGCGGGCCGAGGCCGAGCAGGCCGAGGCGCTCGCCCGCGCCCGCGCCGAGCAGGGCGTGCTCATGCAGCAGGCCGAGAACAAGCAGGCGCAGCTCGACGCCGACGTCAAGCGCGTCGCCGACGCTGCGCAGTACGAGGAGCAGAAGCAGGCCGACGCGCGCGCCTACTCGCGCATCAAGGACGCCGAGGCGGCCGCCGACGTGCAGCGCCGCGAGGCCGACATCAGCCTCTACGAGCAGCAGAAGCGCGCCGACGCCGACGCCTACGCGCGCATCAAGGCAGCCGAGGCCGACGCGCAGAAGGCCGAGCGCGAGGCCGAGGCGATCCGCGTCCAGGCGCAGGCCGAGGCCGACGCCGCCCGCGCGAAGGCGCAGGCAGAGGCCGACGCGGTCCGCCTCGCCGGTGAGGCGAAGGCCGCGGCGATCGAGGCCGAGGCCGAGGCGCTCAAGAAGAACCAGGAAGCCGTGCTCGCGCAGCGCTCGCTCGACGTGCTCGTGCCGATGATGACCGAGTTCGCGAAGGGCTACGCCAACGTGGGCAACGTCACGGTGCTGTCGGGATCCGGCGAGGGCGGCGCGAGCTCGCACATGGCCGG
>JAJUIM010000219.1 GCA_029267645.1 Microbacterium sp. | reverse complement strand
GCGCTTCTCTGCCAGCAGCTTCGCGAGCGCGACGTCGAAGAGGTTGTGGCCCGCGATGCCGAGGTGCACATTGGCGATGCGCTCGGGCGTGAGGGCGTAGTCGAGCACCTGCTTGTAGCCGGCGTCGGTGTGCTGCTTCGTCGGCCAGGTGGCGATCGGCCAGCCGTGCGTCTCGGCGTCGACCTGCTCCATCGGCAGGTTCGCGCCCTTCACGACGCGCACCTTGACGGGGGATCCGCCCTTCGAGGTGCGCTCCGCGGCCCACTCCTGCAGGCGCATCATGGCCGACAGGCAGTCGGGCAGGTAGGCCTGCAGGACGATGCCCGCGCGCACGTGCTGGAACTCGTCGCGGTCGAGGATCCGCTGGAAGACGTCGAGCGTCAGGTCGAGATCCTTGTACTCCTCCATGTCGAGGTTGAGGAAGGTGTCGTGCTCGCGCGCCGCGCGGTAGACGGGCGCGAGCGCCTCGACGGCCTCGTCGACGGCCTGGTCGTGGGCCCACAGGCTGTGCGGCGCGACGGTCGACGACACCTTGATCGACACGTAGTCGACGTCGGCGCGCTCGATCAGGCGGATCGTGCCCGCGACGCGGCGCTCCGCCTCGCGCTGGCCGAGGATCGCCTCGCCGAGCAGGTTGACGTTCAGGCGGATGCCCTCGCCCGAGATCTTCGCGAGCGCATCGCCGAGCTTGGCGTCGCTCGCGTCGACGATGAGGTGGCGCACCATCTCGCGCAGCACCTTGCGCGCGATCGGCACGACGATGCCGGGGAAGGCGGTCGCGACGGATCCGCCGAGACGCACGAGCGCCCGCAGCGGCGCGGGCAGGAAGCCGGGGACGTCGCGCGAGACGCGCTGGAAGTTGCGCGCGGCGACGCGGAGATCCTCGGGCCGCACGACGCCGTCGACGAATCCGACGGCGAAGTCGAGGCCCTTGGGGTCGCTCAACACGCCTGCGAGGTTCTTCGCCGCGGCGTCGACCTTCTCGCCGCGAGCCTGCTCGAGCCAGGTGCGCACCTGCGCGATCGCCTGGTCGGCGAGGGCGCGGTCGATGCCTGCGCTGACGGACTCGCCTGCTGTGTCTGGGGCCTGGAACTGCGCGTTCCGGCGCGGCTCGATGGTCATGAAGTTCACCTCTTTCCGATGCGGGGTCGCTCCATCCTCAGCCGATTTCATCGTGAGGTAAAGCGCACAGTTTCGAAGGATTCCATTCGAAAACTTCGCATGATTTCGGGTCCGGATCCGGGATCCCTGATGAGCGGCGTCGCGGCATCGTCTGCGCTCCCTTCGTCGCGAACGCGGTGCCCTCATGGTGCGCCTTCGCGAGGCGCGGATCCAGGCCCACCGGGCGAAGGGATCCGTTCGATACGCTCGAACGATGAGCACGGGCTGGAGCACGCACCGCCTGCAGCTCCTGCGCGAACTGCAGCTGCGCGGCACGATCACGGCCGTCGCGCAGGCGCTCAGCTACGCGCCCTCGACCGTGTCGCAGCAGCTCGCGCAGCTCGAGCGCGAGGTGGGCGCTCCCCTACTGCAGGCCGATGGGCGCCGCGTGCGGCTGACGGCGCAGGGCGAGACGGTCGCGGCGCACGCGGCCCGGGTCCTCGCGCTCGAGGAGCAGGCTCGTGCCGAGATCGACGTCGACAACCCCATGCCGGCGCCCGTGCGGATCGCGGCGCTGCAGACCTCGGCCCGCGCCCTGCTGCCGCGCATGCTCGACATGCTCGCGGTGACGCATCCGGGCATGCGCGTCGAGGCGTGGGTGCTGCCGCCCGAGGAAGGGCTGTTCGAGGTCGAGGCGCGCGGCTTCGACCTCGTCATCGCCGAGCAGTACCCGGGCCACACGCGCGAGCACGTGCCGGGGCTCGACCGCGTGACGCTCGGGCGGGATCCGATCCGCCTCGCCGTGAGCCCCGAGTCGCCGATCCGGGCGCTCGCCGACGCCGCCGACGCCGCGTGGGTTATGGAGCCCGTGGGCACGGCCGTGCGCACGTGGTCGGTGCAGCAGTGCCGCGCCGCGGGGTTCGAGCCCGACGTGCGCTACAGCGCCGCCGACCTCCTGGCCCAGGTGCGGCTGATCTCGTCGGGGCACGCCGTGGGGCTGCTGCCGGAGCAGCTGCTCGCGGGCGACGAGAGCCCCGTGCGGCTCATCGACCTGCCCGGATCGCCCTCGCGCGAGATCTTCACATCGGCGCGCGAGTCGTCGCGCGAGACGAAGGGCGTCATCGCCGTGCGTGAGGCCCTCGAGCAGGCGTTCCACGACGCCACCGCCGTCTTCGACGACCCGAACGCGCTGCCGCATATCGAGTAGGGCGTCGGTTGGGTCGCCAAAAAACCGTCGTCCGCGCCTCCCCGCACCGCGTTTTTCTGGCGACCCAACGTGGGGTGGGTCGGTTGGGGTCGCCTGCGGTTGGGTCGCCAAAAAATGTGGGTGCGCACGTGCGCGGACCCACATTTCTTGGCGCCCCATCGTGCTGCGGGGCGCGCGGCGTCAGGTGACCGCGAGGGCCTCGACGGGCGAGATCCGGGTCGCGAGGCGCGTCGGGGCGACCGCGGCGAGCAGCGTGAGGATCGCCATTGCCGCCACCACGATCGCGATCGGCAACCACGGCACGGCGGGCAGGACCAAGACGCCGCCGGCCCCCACGGATCCGAGCGTCGACTGCGCGCCCGCCCAGCCGTACACCGTGCCGAGCACGAGCCCGAACAGCGTCGACGCGATCGTGATGTGCGCCGCCTCGAGCAGCACCATGCGGCGGATCTGCCCGCCCGACAGCCCCAGCGCCCGCAGCAGCCCCAGCTCGGTCCGGCGCTGCACGACGCCGATCGTCAGCAGGTTCACGAGCCCCACCGCCGCGATCACGGCCGAGAACGCGACGAGCCCCATCATGATCGCCGAGAACCCGTCGAGGAACGCGGCGAACCCGAGCTCCTCCGCCTCCGACGCCGTGAAGCCCTCGAGCACCACGCTCTTGAGCGTCTCGCTCGCGACCGCGAACATCGTCACGAGCGTCACGCCCACGACCACGCCGATCGCCATCCGGCTCGATCGCTCGGGGTAGCGCAGGGCGTTCTCGGCCGCCATGCGCGACGTCGCGGATCCCCCGAATGCGCGCCCCACGAGCCGCAGGATCCCGGGCATGATGCCCGCAGCGCCCAGCACGAGCGCCGTGAACGACAGCAGCCCGCCGAGGAACGCGATGACGACGCCGAGCGGCGTCATGAGCCCCGCGAGCACGCCGCCGATCAGCAGCAGCGCGCCCAGCAGGCCGAGCACGATCGCGATGCCGTTGCGCGCGCGGCGGCGGCCGACCTCCTCGTGCGTGCGCTCCACGGATCCGCCCAGCGCCTCCCGGGGCGTGACCGACAGCACGCGACGGGATCCGCCCCACGCCGCCGCCCACGTCGTGAGGACGACGGCGACGGGCGGGATCAGCATCCACGGCTGGATCGGGGCGTCGTACGCGGGCGCGCCGATTGCGTCACCGGCGATCCGCGTTCCGACGACCGCGATGAGGGCGCCGGCCGCGAGGCCGACGACGGCTCCGAGAATCCCGACCACGAGCCCCTGGCTCGCGACGCGGCGCCGCTCGGAGCGCGCCGTCGCACCGATGAGGCGCAGGAGCGCGATCTGGCGCGTGCGGCCCGCGACGATCGTCGAGAACGTGTTGGCCGTCACGATCGCCCCGACGTACATCGCGATGATGATGAAGATCGCGCTGAGCAGGGCGACCATCATG
>JAJUIM010000070.1 GCA_029267645.1 Microbacterium sp. | reverse complement strand
TTCTGCGCACCGTCGAACTCGCCGAGCACTCCGTCGATCGCGAAATCGACCTCGTACGTCACCCCGTCGATCGTGATCCCCACCTGCAGTTCGACGTCTCGGATGCCGAGATCGAGGAGGTGCAGGCGGCTCAGGCTCTCCCCGACCGAATCGGCGCGCGCGTCGGCGTGATCCGCCGCGAAACGTGCGCGGCGCACGCCGGGCCCGCCCGCGTGATCCACAACCAGCCGACAGATCTCCGCACGCAGCGCCTCGGCTGCGTCGAGGTCGCGACTGCGGGATCCATCACGCATCGCCGCGCGCCGCAGCGCCGCGTCAGCCGCCGAGAGGGCAGCGGCGCGCGTTGCCGTGCGGGCGAAATCGAACACCGTCCGCGCAAGCGTTGTGACATTGAATCCGTCGACCTGCTCGATTTCGCCGTCCCACGCGCAACGATGCCGCACGACAGCTCCGGTCGCGGCGCCCGACCGGGTCGAGCGAGCCATCACGTGCGCGCGATCCGGCGTGTGACGCCACAACGGCAGGCCATGGATCGCGGCCGCCGTCGAGAACCCGAAGATCGGTGGGATCCGCGCTGCGTCGCGCGCCGCTGACGCAAGCGCGCGCTCGCGCTGCTCGGGGTAGGTCTCTCGCCAACGAGCCGAGGCCGCGTAGAAACCGTGCCGCACCCGCGTGAGCGAGCCCCTGTCGATGGCGCGGGCGATCGCGCGATCCGACACGTCGTCGGCGACCAGATCGGCCCTCGTCCAGGGCACCAGCTCTTCCATGCCCACACCGTGCCACCCGCACAGGGGGTGGCGTTCATGCCTGTGAACAAGGCTCGTCCGCGGCTACGAACCTCACCCGAGGCGAGGAAATGTCCTGGCCGAGGGAGGATTTCCTGGTCGCTCGCGAGATGCGCCCTGCGCGGCCTGCCGTGGCGATCCCCGGCGCGCATACGGCGGACCCGCCACGTCGCGCCGCGTACGGCTACGAAACTCGCGCGAGACCAGGGAATTGCCTAGGCGTGCGCGAAAGTCCTAGCCGCGGGCGTGCGCTGTCGGGAACGGGCGCGCGCCCGCCGAGCCCCGTGCGGCGCACGCACACGCCAACGGCTACGACACCCGCCCAAGGCCAGGAGATACGCTCACCCCGCGCGCCCCAGAACAACCCCTACCCGCGCCCCCGGAACCACCGACGGCGGGGGCGGTGCTCGAGCTGCTTCTGCAGGTGGACGACACCGAGCCAGCGCCCGAACTTGTAGCCGACGCGGCCCATGCGCCCGACCTCCTCGAATCCGAAGCGCTGGTGCAGCGCGATCGAGGCCTCGGCGCCCTTGTCGCTGATGACGGCGATCAGCTGGCGCAGGCCGCGCTCCTCGCAGGCCTCGATGAGGGCCGCGAGCAGGGCGGATCCGAGCCCTTTGCCGGTCGCGGCGGGACCCAGATAGATCGAGCTCTCGACCGTGTACCGGAACGACGACTTGCCCGACCACGGCGACACGAGCGCGTACCCGAGGATCTGCCCCGTCGGCGACTCGGCGACGAGGAACGGCATGTCGAACTTCTTCAGGTGCGCGAACTTCTCGCGCCACTGCTTCAGCGTCCAGGCCTTCTCGTCGAACGTCACGACCGAGTTCGCGACGTAGTGGTTGTAGATCTCGCGGATGTGCGGCAGATCGGCCTCGCGGGCGGGGCGGATCTCGAACGCGAACGGATGCGGGCGCTGCGCCCGCAGCTTCTCGCGCCGGCGCCTGCGCGCGAACTCCTCAGCGGGACGCACGGCTCACCTCACCCGCCAGTCGACCGGATCCGCGCCCTGCTGCTCGAGCAACGCGTTCACGCGCGAGAAGGGGCGGGACCCGAAGAACCCGCGGCTCGCCGACAGCGGCGACGGATGCGGGGATTCGATGCGGGGCGTGGGTCCGAGCAGCGGCGCGAGCGACCGCGCCTGCGCGCCCCAGAGGATCGCCACGAGCGGGCGCTCGCGCGCGACGAGCGCGCGGATCGCGTGATCCGTCACGGCCTCCCATCCCCAGCCGCGATGCGATCCGGGCTCGCCCGGGGTGACCGTGAGCACGCGGTTCAGCAGCATGACGCCCTGGTCGGCCCAGCTCGAGAGGTCGCCGTGCTCGGGCACCGGCAGCCCGAGGTCGGTCTTCATCTCGGCGTAGATGTTCTGCAGGCTGCGCGGCACGGGGCGCACGTCGCGCTCGACGGCGAACGACAGGCCGATGGGGTGGCCGACCGTGGGGTACGGATCCTGCCCGACGATCAGGACCTTCACCCCGTCGAGCGGGCGCTGGAAGGCGCGCAGGACGCGATCCCCCGCGGGCAGGTAGGGGCGCTGGAGCGCGCGGAGCCGATCCCCCATCGCGGCGATGTCGTCCGCGACGGGCGCGAGGGCGGCGGCCCACCCCGCGTCGATGAGCCCGGCCTCGGCCAGTTCGGGCAGCGAGCGTCCGGGCATCAGGCGCTCGCCTCCGCCCCGGAGTCCTCCTCGACGACCGTGCCGCGGGCCGACCACGGGAAGTCGATCCACAGGTCGGTCGCCTTCCACACGTAGTCGGGGTGGATGATCGTCGACGGCTTCTCGTAGATCGTCACGGAGCGCACGTCGGCGCCCTTGTCGCGCAGCATGTCGACCGCCATGCGCAGGGTGCGGCCCGAGTCGGCCACGTCGTCGACGAGCAGCACGCGGCGCCCGTCGAGGTAGTTCATGTCGAGCTCGGGCGGCAGCACCTGCGGCGCGTCGAGCACCGTGCCGATGCCCGTGTAGAACTCCATGTTGATCGCGCCGCAGTTCTTCGCGCCGAGACCGTAGGCGATCGCGCCGGCCGGCAGCAGGCCGCCGCGCGCGATCGCGACGACGACCTCTGGCTCGAATGCGCTCGCAACGATCTCGCGGGCGAGGTCTCGGGTCGCGCGGCCGAAGCCGTCCCAGGTGAGCGTCTCGCGCTCGGTGAACTCAGCGGTCACGGTGGTCCTTGCTGGTCGGGTCGATGTGCGGATCCGTCACGCGCGCGGCGCGAGCGGGCCGCGGTGGACGAGGTGGGCGGCGGCCTGCGCGACGGGGCGTACTGTCACGTGATCGAGATTGACATGCCCCGGTGCGTCGAGGCTGTATGCGATCACGTCGGCGACGTCGCCCGCTGTGAGGGGCGCCTCGACGCCCTCGTAGACGGCGTCGGCGGCCTCGGCGTCGCCGAGGCGCACGAGCGAGAACTCCTCGGTGTGCACCATGCCGGGCGCGATCTCGATGACGCGGATCGGCTCGCCGACGAGCTCCTGCCGGAGCGCGTTCGCGACCATCGCCTCGCCCGCTTTCGCCGCGTTGTAGCCGGCCCCGCCGGGGTACGCCGTGTGCGCCGCGGTCGAGGTGAGGAACAGCAGGTCGACGTGCGTGCCCTCGTCGCGCGCGGTGCGGCGCAGCTGCGGCAGCAGCGCCTTGACGAGGCGCTGCGCCGAGAGCGTGTTCATCTCGTACATGCGCAGCCAGCCGTCGCTGTCGCCGTCCTCGACGCGGTCGGCGCCGAGCGCACCCCCGGCGACGTGCACGAGCGAGTGCACGGGCGACGACGAGGCGTACGCGGCGAGCGCGTCGACGTCGGCCTGGCGGGTGAGGTCGGCCGCGAACACGTCGGCGCCCGTCTCGTCGGCGAGCTCGGCGAGGCGATCCGCCCGCCGCGCGACGCCGACGACGTCCCACCCCCGCTGCCGCAGCGCGACGACCGTCGCCCTGCCGATGCCCGAACTCGCTCCCGTCACCACGGCACGCCTCGTCATGGCCCCAGCGTACCCGCGCATATGACGCGGCGTTTCCCGCGTGTTGGCACAGCCCGCGGCCCGTCGTAGGGTCGAGTCATTCCCGCCCGCTACCCGTTTCAGGGGGACCCATGACCGACTCCACGACCTGGCGCTTCGAGACCCAGCAGATCCACGCCGGTGCGCAGCCCGACCCGACGACGGGCGCGCGGGCGACGCCCCTGTACCAGACGACGGCCTACGTGTTCCGCGACGCCGAGCACGCCGCGAACCTCTTCTCGCTGGCCGAGCCGGGCAACATCTACACGCGGATCATGAACCCCACGACCGACGTCGCCGAGCAGCGCATCGCGGCGCTCGAGGGCGGCACGGGGGCGCTGCTCGTCGCGAGCGGCCAGGCGGCCGAGTCGTTCGCCGTGCTCAACATCGCGCAGGCGGGCGACCACATCGTCTCGTCGGCGTCGATCTACGGCGGCACGTTCAACCTCTTCAAGTACACGCTCGCGAAGCTCGGCATCGAGACGACGTTCGTCGAGAACCAGGACGACCTCGACGAGTG
The DNA here is from genome assembly GCA_029267645.1 of Microbacterium sp. Lineage (GTDB taxonomy): Bacteria > Actinomycetota > Actinomycetes > Actinomycetales > Microbacteriaceae > Microbacterium. The sequence continues at coordinate 4,107 of JAJUIM010000070.1, read as the reverse complement.
GCGCCGCGCGATCCGCCCCAACACGAAGCTCTTCTTCGCCGAGACGGTCGGCAACCCGCAGGCGAACGTGCTGAACATCCGCGCGGTCGCCGACATCGCGCACGAGGCGGGCCTGCCGCTCATCGTCGACAACACGATCGCGACGCCGTACCTGATCCGCCCCTTCGAGCACGGCGCCGACATCGTCGTGCACTCGGCGACGAAGTTCCTCTCGGGCCACGGCACGGTCGTCGCGGGTGTCATCGTCGACGGCGGATCCTTCCCGTGGTCGGAGCACGCCGATCGCTTCCCCGGCCTCACGGAGCCCGACCCGTCGTACCACGGCGTCAGCTACACGGGCGCCCTCGGCGACGCGGTCGCATTCGTGACGAAGGCCCGCGTGCAGCTGCTGCGCGACCTCGGGTCCTCGGCCGCGCCGAACAACGCGTGGCAGCTCATCCAGGGCATCGAGACGCTGTCGCTGCGCGTCGAGCGCCACGTGCAGAACACGCAGGCGATCGCCGAGTGGCTCGAGCAGCACCCCGACGTCGCGTCGGTGAACTACTCGGGCCTGCCCTCGTCGCCGTGGCACGAGGCCGCGAAGCAGTACGCGCCGAAGGGCGTGGGCGCCGTGCTCTCGTTCGAGCTGAAGGGCGGCGTCGACGCGGGGCGCACGTTCGTGAACTCGCTCGGGCTGTTCAGCCACCTCGCCAACATCGGCGACGTGCGCTCGCTCGTGATCCACCCGGCCTCGACGACGCACTCGCAGCTCACGCCCGAGGAACAGCTCGCCGGCGGCGTGACCCCGGGCCTCGTACGGCTCTCGGTCGGCCTCGAGAACGTCGACGACCTCATCGCCGACCTCGACCAGGCCTTCGCCGCCGCCCGCGGCTGACCCGCCTTCCCGCACAGCGGGGTTCCCGCACCCCTCAAGTCCACAAGTCTCCGCCGAGTCTCGCCGCACAACGGCCGGACTTGGCGGAGACTTGTGGATTTGTCGGCAGAATGGATCCGATGGACTGGCAGATCTCTGAGGACACGGTGCCGTCGGCCCCCGTCACGGAGGCCGACGCGCGCTCCATGGCCGGGCGCCCTCCCGCGACCGGCGCGTGGCAGGACGGCGACCCCGTCGGCAACCGCCGATTCGCATGGCTCGGCGCGTTCGCGACCGAGCGCGGCGACGTCCTCCCTCACATGCGCCTCGCCTACGAGACGTGGGGCGAGCTCGCGCCCGACGGATCCAACGCCGTCCTCGTCCTGCACGCCTTCACGGGCGACAGCCACGTGCGCGGCGATGCCGGCCCCGGCCACCCCACGGCGGGCTGGTGGGAGGACATCGTCGGCCCCGGCGCCCCCATCGACACCGACGAGCTCTTCGTCGTCGCGCCGAACATGCTGGGCGGCTGCCAGGGATCCACGGGGCCCGCGAGCATCCACCCCGACGGGGATCCGTGGGCCTCGCGCTTCCCCTACCTCACGGTGCGCGACCAGGTCGACGCGCAGCGTCTGCTCGCCGACCACCTCGGCATCGAGCGCTGGCACGCGGTCGTCGGCGGATCCATGGGCGGCATGCACGCGCTCGAGTGGGCCGTGACGCACCCGGATCGCGTCGGCCGCCTCGCCGTCATCGCGGCCCCGCCTGCCAACACGGCCGACCAGATCGCGCTCAACTCGACGCAGCTCGAGGCGATCGAGATCGATCCGGGCTTCCAGGGCGGCGACTACTACGACGCGGGGCCCGGCGAGGGTCCCCACCGCGGCCTCGCGCTCGCGCGCCGCATGGCCATGCTCAACTACCGCGGCGTCGTCGAGCTCAACAAGCGGTTCCAGCGGTCGTGGCAGTCCGACGTGAGCCCCCTCGGCCACGGCGGGCGCTTCGCCGTCGAGTCGTACCTCGACTTCCACGGCAACAAGTTCACGCGCCGCTTCGACGCGAACACCTACATCCGCCTCGTCGAGGCGATGGACTCACACGACGTGGGGCGCGACCGCGGCGGCATCGAGGACGCCCTGCGGCGCGTCACGGCGCCGACGCTCGTCGTCGGCATCGACACCGACCGCCTGTTCCCCGTCGAGGGCCAGCACCGCATCGCGCGGGGGATCCCCACGACGATCCACGGCGACGAAGCCGTCGTCATCACGAGCGACTTCGGCCACGACGGGTTCCTCATCGAGACCGACTCGCTCGGCCGGCACCTGCGCGCGCTGCTCGGCTGACCGGATCCGCTCAGACGAGCTCGGGCGCCCTGCGACGCTCGAGCGCGAACGACACCGACGCGATGACGACGCCGGCCGCGGCGAGCACGACGCCGAGCCACGCGGGCGCGACGTAGCCGAGGCCCGCGCCGAGGACGACGCCGCCGAGCGCGGCGCCCACGCTGTTGCCGATGTTGAGCGCCGAGTGGTTGAGCGCCGCGGCGATCGACTGATAGTCGCCCGCGACGTCGAGCAGGCGCAGCTGGATCGCCGGCACGGCGGTCTGGCTGAGTGCGCCGAAGACGAACAGGGCGCCGACGAGGGCGATCGTCCACGGCGACATCGCGGCGACGATCGCCGAGGTCACGGCCGTGAGCACGAGCCCCGCGATGAGCGTGCGCTTGACGCTGATGTCGGCGAGGCGCCCGCCCAGGATGTTGCCGACCACCATGCCGAGGCCGATCGCGACGAGGCCGACGGGAACCGTCCACTCGGCGCCGCCCGACACCTCGGTCATGAGCGTCGAGACGTAGCTGTACACCGAGAAGAACGCGCCGAACCCGATCGCGCCGATCGCGACCGTGACCCACACCTGCGGGATCCGGAACACGCCGAGCTCCTGCAGGAACGAGCGCCCCTTGTCGCCCGGGCGCGCGGGGATGAACAGGGCGCACATGACGAGGGCGATCGCGAACACGACCGCGACGACGACGTAGGCGGCCCGCCAGCCGAGGAACTGGCCGAGGAACGTGCCGCCCGGCACGCCCACGACGTTGGCGATCGTGAGGCCGCTCATGACCATCGCGACGCCCCAGCCGCGGCGCGACGGCCCGAGCAGCTCGCTCGCGACGATCGTCGACATGCCGAAGAAGGCGCCGTGCGGCAGGCCCGACAGGAAGCGCGTGAGCGCCACGAGCTCGAAGGTCGGGGCGATGACGGTGAGCGTGTTGCACACGAGGAGCGCGGCGACGAGGATCACCATCACGCGGTTGCGCGGAAAGCGCGTCACGATCGCGGCGATCGTGGGCGCGCCGATCACGACGCCCAGCGCGTACAGGCTGATGAGGATCCCCGCCCGCGCGACCGCGGCCTCCTGGTCGGAGGCGAAGAGGTCCGTGAGCAGGTCGCCTGCGATGCCGGGCAGCAGCCCCATCGAGACGAACTCGGTCATGCCGATGCCGAATGCGCCGATAGCCATGGAGAGGAGCGCCATCGTCGCCGCACCCCTCGACGCGGTGGTCGAGGAAGTCATCCGTCCAGCGTAGAGGGAAACCGCCTGGACAGCGGCCGAAGGTCAGCCCTCGATCGCGGCTTCGAGGCGCTCGAGCTTGCCGTCGATCTCGCCCTCGTACCCGGGGCGGATGTCGGCCTTGAGCACGAGCGAGACGCGGGATCCGAACGGCGCGACGGCCTCCGTCGCGCGCTTGACGACGTCCATGACCGTGTCCCAGTCGGGGCCCTCGATCTCGGTGAACATCGACGACGTGCGGTTCGGCAGGCCCGATTCGCGGACGACCTTCACGGCCGCCGCGACGGCGTCGTGGACGGACCCGTCCTCGCGGCCGGTTCCGGACGGGGCGACAGAGAACGCGACGAGCATGGGATCTCCTTCAGAGGGTTGTCGGGGTGCGCGCGAGCCGCGCGACGGCCCAGGCGCCGAGCAGCACGACGAGCACGTTGCGCGCGGCGAGAGCCGCGATCGCCACGATATCGGCCTGCAGCACGAGGTGGTAGATCACGGGGTAGACGAGGTGCGTGAGCGCCGCGATCACGAGCGCGAGCATCGCGGGACCGATCGCGCGAGCCCTGTCCCACGCGATCCACGCGACGAGCGGCGCGATGAGCCACGACTGGAACTGCGGGGATCCGACCTTGTTGCAGACGATGAGGGCGACGACGAGCGCGAGCGCGAGCGGCGGCAGCACGCGCACG
>JAJUIM010000098.1 GCA_029267645.1 Microbacterium sp. | reverse complement strand
CGGATCCGCGGACGGTCGACGACCGCGCGCCCCTGCAGCGCGAGCAGCGCGGGGCGCACGAACATCTCGAACGAGACGGCGACGCTCACGGGGTTGCCCGGCAGCCCGAAGAACAGCGCGCCGTCGTCGAGCGCGCCGAAGGCCTGCGGCTTGCCCGGCTGCATCGCGACCTTGTCGAAGCGCACGCGGCCCGAGAGCGCGAGCTTGACCGGCTCGTACGCACCCGCGCTGACGCCCCCGGTCGTCACGACGACGTCGGCGCCCGCGGCGGCGCCCGCGAGCAGGTCGAGCAGCTCCCGCGGATCATCGCCCACGCGCTCGCGCGCGATGACGTCGGCGCCGGCCGCGGCGGCGAGCTCGGCGAGGAGCGCAGAGTTCGAATCGGGGATCCGTCCGGGCCCTGGCGCGACGCCCGGCGGCACGAGCTCGGCGCCCGTCGAGATCACCGCGACGCGCGGGCGGCGCGCGACCGCGACCTCGGTGACGCCCGCGGACACGAGTGCCGACAGCTGCAGCGCGCCGAGCGCCGATCCCGCCTCGAGCACGACCTCGCCCTCCGCGATGTCCTCGGCGCGGCGGCGGATGTGCGCCCCGGCGCGCGCGGGCGACACGACGCGGCAGGCGGCGAGCGAGTCGTCGAGGCCGCCCTCGGTGTCCTCGAACGGCACGATCGCGTCCGCATCGTCCGGAACCGGCGCCCCCGTCATGATGCGCGCCGCCTGCCCGGCCGCGAGGTCCGGACGCTCGGCGGATCCCGCGGGCACGTCGGCGACGACGGCGAGGACGGCGGGGGAGCCGGGCGCGGCCGATGCGACGTCCGCCGAGCGCACGGCGAAGCCATCCATCGCCGAATTGTCGAAGGCCGGGATGTCGAGCCGCGAGACGACGTCGGCCGCGAGCGTGCGCCCGGCCGCGCTCGTGACGGCGACCGTCTCGGCGGGCAGCGGCCGCACGGCGTCGAGAACGCGCTGGCGGTGCGCGGCGACGGGGATCACGACCGCACCCCGTCCCACGCGTCCATGCCGCCCGCGAGGCTGCGAGACGCGAGCCCCGCGCGGGCGAGCACGGCCGCCGCGCGCGCCGACCGCACTCCCTTCTGGCACACGACGACGACGTCGCGGTCGCCCGCGCGATCGCGGATCCGCGCGGCAGCCTCGGCGGGCGCCGCCAGGATCTCGGGCAGCGCGATGCCGATCGATGAGGGGATCGCGTCGCCCGCGCGCTCGTCCTCGCCGCGCACGTCGACGACGAAGGGCGGAGCGCTCCCTGCGAGCGCCGACGCGAGGTCGGCGGCGCGCACCTCGGCCGATGCCGCGGGCGCGGGCGGCGCGGCGGAGGAGGATCGCCGCAGCGGCGCCTCGCGCACGGTGCCCCGCAGCGCGTCGACGAGCGCGATGCGGCCGACGAGCGGCTCGCCGATGCCCGCGATGAGCAGGATCGCCTGCGTCGCCATGAGCGATCCGATCTGCATCACGAGCGCCCCGAGCACGCCGACCTCGGCGCACGTCGGCACGGTGCCCGCGGCGCCGGGAGGGTAGAGGTCGGCGAGGCGCGTCGCGGGCGCTCCTGCGGGCGGGCGCGACCAGAACACCGTCACCTGGGCGTGGAACTCCTGCACGACGCCCCACACGAGCGGGACCCCGGATCGCTCGCACGCCTCGGCGACGACCTCGCGCGTCGCGAAGGTGTCGGTGCCGTCGAGCACGACGTCGGCGCCCTCGAGGAGGCGGCCGGCGTTCTCGCGCGTGATCCGCTCGCGCACGGGCACGACGCGCATCTCGGGCGCGAGGTCGCGGGCGGCGCGCACGGCGCTTGCGACCTTGTCGGATCCGATGTCGGTGTGGCGGTGCAGCACCTGGCGCTGCAGGTTCGAGTGCTCGACCACGTCGTCGTCGATCACCGTGAGTGTGCCGACGCCGGCGGCGGCGAGCGCGAGCACGGCGGGGGATCCGAGGCCGCCCGCGCCGACGATCGCGACGTGGGCGGCGGCGAGGCGGCCCTGGCCCTCCTCGCCGAGGGGGTAGAGCACGGCGTGCCGCGCCGTGCGCGCGGCCTCGCGCTCGCTCAGCCGTGCGACGGGTGCGACCAGCGGGGGAAGGGCCATGACCCGAGCGTAGCGACGCGTGTGGTGGGATGGACCCATGCGCCGCGCCACGCTCGCTCTCGCCGCCCTCGTCTGCCTGCCGCTCGCGGCGTGCGCGCCGCAGCAGGAGAGCACAGCCGATGACGGCGCCCAGCAGACCACGCTGCGCATCGCCGCGGCGGCGTCGCTCAACGGCGTGTTCGAGGAGATTGTGGCTGACTTCGAGGCCGAGAACCCCGACGTCGACGTCGAGCCCGTCAGCTACGACGGGTCGAGCACGCTCGCGACCCAGATCGCCGAGGGCGCGCCGATCGACGTCGCGGCCTTCGCGGACGAGCGCACGATGCAGCAGATCGCCGACGACATCGACGAACCGCGCGTCTTCGCGACGAACACCCTCGTCATCGTCGCGCCGGAGGGGCAGGACGCGGTCGCCTCGCTCGACGACCTCGCGGATCCGGACCTCGACGTCGTGCTGTGCGCGGCGGAGGTGCCGTGCGGCGCCGCGACGGCGCAGGCGCTCGACGACGCGGGGCTCGAGGTGCGGGCCGCGAGCAGCGAGCAGAACGTCACGGCCGTGCTGCGCAAGGTCGAGAACGGCGCGGCCGACGCGGGCCTCGTCTACCGCACCGACGCGCAGGCGTCGGACGCGGTCGACACGATCGAGGACGCCCGGCTCGACGGCGTCGTCAACCGCTATCCGATCGCGGTGACGGCCGGCGCGGGCCCCGCGGCCGAGCGCTTCGTCGACTGGGTGCTCTCGGAGGACGCGCAGGCGCGGCTCGCGAGCTGGGGCTTCGGCGCGCCATGATGGAATTGACGGACTGACAAACCGGAGAGGAGAGCAGATGGCGCGCACCGCGCGACTCGCCAGGGCACCGCTGCCCCGCCTCCTCGCCGTCCCCGGGATCCTGGCGCTGCTGTTCCTCGTGCTGCCGCTCGCGGCCCTCGTCGCGCGCGTCGAGTGGCGCACGCTGTGGGCCGACGTCACGACGCCCGCGGCGGTCAGCGCGCTCGGCCTCTCGCTCGGCACGGCGCTCGTCGCGACTCTGCTGTGCGTCGTCGTCGGCGTGCCGCTCGCGATCCTCATCGCCCGCGCGCGGTCGTCCGTCGCGTCGGTGCTGCGCGTGCTCGTGACGATTCCGCTCGTGCTGCCGCCCATGGTCGGCGGTGTCGCGCTGCTGTTCCTGTACGGCGGTTCGAGCCCCGTCGGCGAATGGCTCGATCGCGCGGGGCTCGCGCTGCCGTTCACGACGGCGGCCGTCGTCATGGCGCAGGTCTTCGTGGCGCTGCCCTTCCTCGTCATCTCGGTCGAGGGCGCCGTGCGCACGGCGGGAACCGACTACGAGCGCACGGCCGCGGCGCTCGGCGCGGGGCGCTGGATGACGCTCCGCCGCGTCACGCTGCCGCTCGCGGCCGACGGCATCGTGGCGGGCGTCATCCTCTGCTTCGCGCGCGCGATCGGCGAGTTCGGTGCGACGGCGCTGTTCGCGGGCAACGCGCCCGGCGTGACGCAGACCATGCCGCTCGCGATCTACACCGCCTTCAACGGCTCGGGCATCGGCCAGGGCCCCGCCGTCGCGCTCGCGCTGCTGCTGCTCGTCACGGTGCTCGTCGTGCTGCTCGTCGTGCGCGGCTGGCGCCCCGGGAGGATGTCGTGAACCCCGTCAACGTCGTCTCGGGGCGCGTCGTCGTGCGCCGCTCCGAGCGCTTCACGCTCGACGCCGAGCTCGAGGTGCGCCGGGGCGAGGTCGTCGCGGTCATGGGGCCGAGCGGCGCGGGCAAGTCGACGCTGCTGCAGGTGCTGGCGGGCGAGCTGCGCCCGACCGACGGCCGCGTCGTGATCGGCGGCGACCGGCTGTCGAGGCGCCACGCGCTGGATCCGCGCCGCCGCCGCGTCGTCATGCTCGGCCAGAACCCGCTGCTGTTCCCGCACCTCACGGTGCGCGAGAACGTGGCGTTCGGCCTGCGTGCGGGCGGCGCCTCGCGCCAGCGGGCGCACACGGAAGCCGACGAGTGGCTGTGGCGCGTGGGCCTCGCGGGCGCGGGGGAGCACAGGCCGCGCGAGCTGTCGGGCGGTCAGCAGCAGCGGGTGGCCCTCGCACGCGCGCTCGCGACCGAGCCGCGGCTGCTGCTGCTCGACGAGCCGCTGACATCGCTCGACCCCGAGACCGCGAGCGACATCCGCACGCTGCTGCGCGAGCAGCTCGCGTACACGATGACCTCGACGATCCTCGTCACGCACGACGCGTTCGACGCCGCTGCGCTCGCGCACCGCATGCTCGTGATCGAGGAGGGCCGCGTCACGCAGCGCGGCGAGGTGCGCGAGGTGCTCGCGCGTCCCGCGACCCGCTTCGTCGCGGCCGCGGCCGGCCTCAACCGCCTGCGCGGGACGGCGCGCGCGGGGGAGTGGACGGGCACGAGCTTCGGCGTGCCGCTGCGGATCCCGTCGACCGAGCCCGCGCCGCGCCTCGCGGACGGCGACGACGTCGTCGCGGTCTTCCGCCCCGCCGACACGCGCATCGCGCGTGCCGAGGACGCCACGTGGACGGGCGCGCTGCAGCTGGCGCGTGCGGAGGCCGATGACGCGACCGTGGGCGAGTGGCTCGCGCGCGTCGTGCGCCTCGAGCCCGCGCCGGGTGGCGCGCGGATCCACGTGACGGAGCCCGAGCTCGCGATCGACGTGCCGACGGCCCTCGTGGCAGCCCTCGGCATCGCGCCGGGGGATCCCGTGCGCGTCTCGATCGCTCCCGAGCACGTCCGCCTCATCGCAGGGCCCGCATGACCTGCGCGCGCGGCCCCGGACGGTACGGAAGGTCCTACGCTGGAGGCATGCCCGCGGGACAGGCGTCGACATGAGCGCCGTGCAGATCCGACTGCAGGAGCGCACGGCGAAGGCGCCCCTGCCGGAAGACGCGCCGACGGACGGGCCGCTCTTCGATCGTCACGGCCGCGTGCACCGCGACATGCGCATCTCGCTCACCGACCGCTGCTCGCTGCGCTGCACGTACTGCATGCCCGAGCAGGGCAACGAGTGGCTCGCGCGGCAGAGCATCCTCACGCTCGACGAGATCGTGCGCGTCGCCGAGGTGGCCGCGACGCACGGCATCTCGACCTTCCGGCTCACGGGCGGCGAGCCGCTCCTGCGCCGTGACCTCGCCGATGTCGTGGCCGCGCTCGCAGCGCTGCGCAGGCCCGACAGGCCGATCCAGATCGCCATGACGACGAACGCGATCGGCCTCGACGCACGGCTGCCCGAGCTCATCGACGCGGGGCTCGACCGGCTCAACATCTCGATCGACACGGTGCGTCGCGACCGATTCCGCGAGCTCACGCGCCGCGACCGCTTCGACGACGTGCTCGCCGGCATCCGCGCCGCGGCCGCGTCGCCCCTGCGCCCCCTCAAGCTCAACGCCGTCGCGATGCGCGGCGTCAACGACGACGAGCTCGCAGACCTCGTGCAGTTCGCGCTCGATAACGGCGCGCAGATGCGCTTCATCGAGCAGATGCCGCTCGACGCCGGCCACACGTGGGATCGCCAGAGCATGGTCACGCGCGAGGAGATCCTCGAGTGCCTCGGCGAGCGCTGGCACCTCGAGCCGATCCCCGGGCGCGGCGGGGCGCCCGCCGAGACCTGGCGGCTCGACGGATCCGATCACACGGTCGGCGTCATCGCCTCGGTCACGGCGCCGTTCTGCGGCGCGTGCGACCGCCTGCGGCTCACGGCCGACGGCCAGCTACGCAACTGCCTGTTCTCGACGCGCGAGTTCGACCTCATGCCCGTACTGCGGGGCGGCGGATCCGACGCCGACGTCGAGCGCGTGCTGCGCGGCTGCATCTGGGGCAAGCTGCCCGGGCACGCGATCAACGACCCGGGCTTCCTGCAGCCGGCGCGCGGCATGAACGCGATCGGCGGCTGACGCGCTCAGCCGAGCTGCGCGAGTCCCTCGCGGTAGCGCTCAGCGACGATCTGCGCGACGCGCGCGTCGGTCCCCACGGGATCCGTGACGGCGTCGGCGCCCGCCCGCGCGATGAGGTTCGCGAAATGGCCGGGCGCGAGCACGTAGCTCGCGACGATGACCCGCTCGGATCCCTGCATCCGCGCCTCGGCGACGGCCTCGCCGACCGACGGCGACGCACCGTATGCGAAGCCGGTCGTCACGGGCGCGGGAAGGCGGGCCGCGAGCTGGTCGCGCACCTCGCGCACCCGCGCGGCCGACTCGGGGCGCGAGGATCCGGCCGCCGCGAGCACGACCCGGTCGTGCGGACCGGCGCCGAGGGCTGTGACGCGGTCGGCGAGCACGTCGACGAGCGCGGGGTGCGGGCCGAGCGTGCCGGCAGCCACGACGTCCGCCCGCGAACGCGCGGCTCTGCCGATGTCGACGGCCGTGTGGAAGCCGGGCGAGAGCAGCAGCGGCACGATGACGCCGCGGCCGACAAGCCCCTCGACGACCTCGTCGATCTGGGGCTGCTGCACGTCCACATACGTCTCGGCGAGCGGCACGTCGCAGAGCTCGGCCGCGCGGCGGGCGAGCGAGGCGATGACGACCCGCCCCTCGGGCGAGTCGGTGCCGTGCGAGCAGGCGACGAGCGTCGGGCGCGCGGTCATGCGTCGGCCACCTCGAGGCGGTAGCCGCGCTTGACGACGGTCGAGATGAGGTCGGGGTGCCCGAGCGCCTCGCGCAGCCGGGCGATCGACATCTCGACCGCGTGCGTGCTGCGGGTCGTGCGGGGGAGCGCCTCGACGATCGTCGCGCGCGGGATCACGGCGCCTCGCGCATCGACGAGCGCGCGCAGCACGGACGCGCCCGTGGGCGACAGTGGCCGGTGCGCCCCGTCCAGCACGGCGCCGCCCGAGCGCATCTCGAGGCGCCCGTGCAGCGTGGGGATCCCCGGCGCGCCGCCCCCGCCGAAGTGGGTCACGACGCCGCGCACGAGCGACCCGAGCCGGCCGCGCTCGGCGACGAGAGGCT
>JAJUIM010000402.1 GCA_029267645.1 Microbacterium sp. | reverse complement strand
TCGCACAGGTCGGCCGACGCGGTTGCCTCGGCGCTGGGATCCGCTTCCTCGCTCGCCTCTCCCGAGCCGCAGCCGGCGAGAGCGAGCGCCGAGAGGGCGGTGACGGACAGAATCGCAAGGGAGCGACGGCGCACGGGAGACCTCGATTTCTCAGGCGGACAGCACCATCCTGCCTCATCTCGACTATGGATGCGCTGATCTCGTCGCGCGGGAGGATTCCTGGTGCGGCATGCGCTCGACGTAACCTAGAAGGATGACCGAAGTGTCCGAGGCTCGCCCCCACACGCCCAGCTGGGTGTACACCTTCGGCCGCACGGCGCTCGCGCCGCTCGCGCGCGCCGTGTACCGCCCCCGCGTCGAGGGCAAGGAGCTCATCCCGTCCGACGGCGCCGTGATCTTCGCGAGCAACCACCTCTCCTTCATCGACTCGATCGCGATCCCGATCGCCGCAGCGCCGCGGCCCGTGCACTTCCTCGCGAAGGCCGAGTACTTCACGGGCACCGGCTTCAAGGGCTGGCTCTCGCGCACGCTCTTCACGGCCGTCGGCGCGACGCCGGTCGAGCGCGGCGCGGGGCAGGCCGCGATGGACGCGCTCGACCTGCAGAAGCAGATCCTCGAGTCGGGCGCCGCGATCGCGCTGCACCCCGAGGGCACGCGCTCGCGCGACGGCCGCCTCTACAAGGGGCGCACGGGCGTCGCGTTCCTCGCGCTCGAGACGGGCACGCCCGTCGTGCCGATCGGCCTCATCGGCACCGACCGGGTCATGCCGGTCGGCGCCAAGATGCCCTCGCTCAAGGAGCGCGTGGTCGTGAAGTTCGGCGCCCCGCTCGACCTCTCGCACCACGGCCCCGCGACCTCGGGGCGCGCCCGCCGCACGGCGACCGACGAGATCATGTCGGCGATCCATGCGCTGTCGGGCCAGGAGCTCGCGGGCACCTACAACGAGCTGCCGGCGCAGGGCGCGGTCGAGAAGATCAAGCGCGTGCTGCCGCACGAGCGCAAGTAGTCACGCGGCTCGGATCTCCGGCTCGATCTCGACCGGGAAGTTCACGCTGTTCGCGATGAAGCACCACTCGTGCGCGTCGTGGTGCGCCTGCTCGGCCTGCGCGATCATCGATGCGTCGGCGACCGTCACGCGGGGGCGCAGCACGACCCTGTCGAACCGCCCCGCGTTGCCCTCGAGCGTCATCGTGCCCTCCGCGTCGTCGACGTAGCCGCGCACGACCACTCCGCGCACGGTGCAGGCGTGCAGGTACGACAGCAGGTGGCACTCGCTGAGCGCCGCCAGCAGCATGTCCTCGGGGTTCCACCGCACGGGGTCGCCGCGGAACGGGCGGTCGGCCGACGCGAGGATCTCGGGCTTGCCGTCGACGCGGATCGTCACGTCGCGGCCGTACTCGCGGTAGCCGCTCGTGCCCGTGCCGCGGTCGCCCGTCCAGGTGGTCGTCAGGGCGTACCGGTGGCTGCTCATGTTCCGACGATATCGGCTGTCTAGGCTGGAGGGCGTGTCAACCGCCGCGACCTTCCCTGCATCCAGCGCCGCCGAGCTCGCCGTCGTCGAGCGCGGCGGCTTCGTCGAGTCCCGACACGTCGGCTCGGCGATCGTGCTCTCGCCCGAGGGCGAGACCGTCATCGCCCACGGCGACCCGTCGGCCCTGATCCTGCCCCGGTCGTCGCTGAAGCCGTTGCAGGCGATCGCGTGCGTCACGGCGGGGGCCGCGCTCGAGGGCGAGCGCCTCGCGATCGCGACCGCAAGCCACGACGGCACCGACCTGCACGCGCGCATCGTGCGCGACATGCTGAGCGAGATCGGGCTGAGCGAGGACGCGCTGCGCTGCCCCGCCGCGTGGCCCTCGAGCTCCGACGCGCGCGCCGAACTGATCCGCGACGGATCCGACGCGTCGCCCGTGCGCCACAACTGCTCGGGCAAGCACGCGGCCATGCTCACGGCCTGCCGCGTCAACGGCTGGGACATCGAGACCTACCTCGACCCGGCGCATCCCCTGCAGGTGCACATCCGCGAGGTCGTCGAGCGCCT
>JAJUIM010000306.1 GCA_029267645.1 Microbacterium sp. | reverse complement strand
GGCCGTACTGCGTCTCGTCGAGGCCCATCATGGTCTGGTACAGGAAGGGCGACGCCGAGATGTACGCCATCATCGTCCCGAACGCGAAGGCGAAGGCGAGCGTGTAGCCGAGGTAGCCGCGCGAGGCGAGGGCGCGGGCGCCGGAGGGCGCGGATCCCTGCTCGGCCGCGACGGCGCGCCTGCGCTCGGCGGGGTGCGACTCGCGAACGACGGCGAGCACCGCGACGAGCATGACGACGGCGAGCGCCAGCACGACGCCGAGCACGCCGCGCCAGCCCAGCGGACCGGCGGTGAAGCCGCCCACGAGCGGCGCGACGACGGGCGCGACGCCGCCCACGATCATCATGAGGCTGAATGCCCGCGCGGCTGCCGTGCCGACGGCGAGGTCGGAGATGATCGCGCGGCCGAGCACCATGCCCGCCGCGCCCGAGATGCCCTGCACGACGCGAGCCGCCGTGAGGATGCCGGCGGTCGGCGCGACGACGACGACGGCGCTCGACGCGACGAAGAGGAGCGAGCCGACGACGAGCGGCAGCTTGCGGCCGAACCGGTCGGAGAGCGGGCCGAACACGAGCTGGCCGGCCGCGACGCCGACGAGGAACGCCGTGAGCGTGAGCTGCACGCCCGTCGCATCCGTCGCGAGGTCGCTCGCCATCTGCGGGAAGGCGGGCAGGTAGAGGTCCGTGGCGAACGGGGCGACCGCGGCGAGCAGCGCGAGGACGAGCAGCAGCGGCGTCGTGACACCTCCCGCCTTCGCCGTCGCGGGGCGTGCGGTGGTCGTGGCCTCGGTCGTCATCCGAATCCTTTCATTATGAATACATAACTAGATTACTCGCGCGCCGTATGATGGGGTGCTGTGAGCGATCACCCCGCCCCGCTGCCGGCACGAGAGGCCGCGCGCCTCGCGCGCGCCGTGCTCGCGCTGGGGCGCGAGATCGAGCTGCGGCACGACGACGACCCGCGCATCGTGAGGCTCACGCCGACGGAGCGGGTCATCATGCGCTTCGTCGACGAGCACGGCGACGTCGCGCCGAGCGAGATCGCGAGTCGTCTCGCGCTGCAGCGATCGAACGTGAGCGCCGCGCTGCGCGGGCTCGTCGAGAAGGGCCTCGTCGAGCGCACGGGCGACGCTGCGGATCGGCGCGCGGCGCACGTGCGCGCGACGCCGCTCGCGCGCGAGAACCTCGAGCGCCTCGCGGGCGTCTGGGCCGGCGCCCTCGGCCGCGCGCTGCCTCGCGGGGTCGACGCGGCGGCGCTCGCGGGGATCCTCGAGCGGGCGGACGCGTCGCTCGCGGCCGAGCGCACGGCGCGCTGACGGCCGACCCAACGGTTCACGAACACGTCACGCACCGGCCACCGAGAGGCGCCCGGCGATTCATCATCGCGGCGGACAGTGTGCGGAACGGACCCCGCGTCCGTCCCGACGACCCCCAGGAGGATCCATGCCGCGCGCCGACATCCCGCTCGCGTGGGTCGAGTCGCCGCTGCAGATGATCGGCGCCGCCGAGTGGGCGGCTGCGCACGGCGCGCGCGTCGACCTCGCGGGGCGCCTCGTGGCGCAGGTCGAGGAGACGGCCGCCGAGCTCACGGCCCGCGGCGCGCTGTTCGGGGCGCAGGCGGGGTACTACGGCATCCCGTGGCGCATGCTGCGCTCGCACGACCACTGGCTCGTCGGCGACGGCTTCTCGGGCCAGTTCCGGCTCGCCGCGGCGCTCCTGCGCCCGCGGCGCATCACGTTCCTCGACGACGGCCTGAACGCCGTCGCCTTCGCGGACGCCCTGACGGGCGAGCGCGCCTTCGCACGCCCCGGCGTCGCCGAGCGCGGCCTCGCGGCGCGGATCGCGCCCTTCGCCCTCGACGCCGTGCGGCTGCGCGCCGCCGCGGGCGCTGTCGACCTCTTCACGGCGTTCCCCCTCGGGGACCGCCGCGCGTCGCGGCTTCGCGACCTCGGGGCGACGACGACGCGGCACGCGTTCGAATGGCTGCGCGGCACCCGCGGGTCCCCTGCGGGCCCGCGCGAGGACGAGCGCGTGATCCTCGGCAGCGCGCGCGTGGCGGACGGACTCGTCGCGCGCTCGGACTACGTCGCGTGGGTGCGGCGCGAGGCGCGAGGCAAGCCCGCCTGCTACCTGCCGCACCGGCGCGAGCCCGAGGAGGTGCTGGGCGACGTCGCGCGCCTGGCGGGCGTGCGGGTCGTGCGCACGGGGCTGCCGGTCGAGCTCGCCCTCGCGGGGACGTCTCGACCACTCGACATCGCGACGCTGCGGTCGAGCGCTGCCGTCACGCTGCGGCTCGTGCTGGACGGCACGGGCAGCGAGGTGCGCGAGGCGAGCCTCGAGGGCGCGTCGGGCCGGGAGCTCGCGCGATGACGGACGGCGCGCTCGCGATCATCCCCGCGCGCGGCGGATCCAAGGGCGTTCCGCGAAAGAACCTCGAGCGGGTCGGGGGGATCCCGCTGGTGGCGCGGGCGATCCGCGCGGCGCAGCGCTCGGGCGCCGTCTCGCGCGTCGCGGTCTCGACCGACGACGACGAGATCGCCGCCGTCGCGGAGGAGTGGGGCGCGGAGGTCGTGCGCCGCCCCGCCGACATCGCGGGCGACACGGCGACGTCGGAGGCGGCGATCCTGCACGCGCTCGACGCGCTCGGCGCCCGCGGACCCGTGCCCGAGACGATCGCCTTCCTGCAGGCGACGAGCCCGTTCATCCCGCACGAGGCGCTCGCGACGGCGATCCGGCGGGT
>JAJUIM010000096.1 GCA_029267645.1 Microbacterium sp. | reverse complement strand
GCGCCCGCGCCCTCGCCTCGCGCGGCTACCTCGGCTACACGCTCGCCTTCGCCTTCGCGTTCGGGACGATGATGGCGTACATCTCGGCGTCGCCCTTCCTGTACCAGACCATGATGGGCCTCGACGAGACGCAGTACGGCCCGCTGTTCGGCCTCAACGCCCTCGCGCTGATGATCACGAGCGGCGTCTCCGCCCGCCTCGTGCGCTCGATGGGCCCCGCGCGCCTCACGGCGTTCGGACTCGCGACCTCGCTCGCGGCGACCGTCGTCTTCGCGCTGCTCGTCGCGCTGGGCGCGCCCGCGGGCTGGCTCGGCGTGCCCCTGTTCTTCGCGATCGGCGCGCTCGGCTTCGTGTTCGGCAACGCGACGGCGCTCGCACTCGCCGCCGTGCCGCGCGCGGCGGGATCCGCCTCAGCAGTGGTCGGCGCCGTGCAGTTCGGCCTCGCCGCCGGCATCTCGCCCCTCGTGAGCATCGCGGGCGAGGACACGGCCGGCCCGCTCGCGATCGTCATGCTCGCGACGAGCGTCGTCGCACTCGTCGCCTACGGCATCGCCCGGTCGGCGCGCCCGCGGGCGGCCTGACGCCTCAGAGCGAGGCGGGCTCGGGAACGCGCACGCGGTGCGCGCCCGCGTAGACGTTCATGTGGTCGTCGCGCAGGAACCCCACGAGCGTCATGCCCGCCTCCTCCGCCAGTTCGACCGCGAGCGACGACGGCGCCGAGACGGCCGCGATGACGGGGATCCCCGCCATCGCGGCCTTCTGCGCGATCTCGAACGCCACGCGCCCCGACACCATGAGGATCCGCCCCGCGAGCGGCAGGAGGCCGCGCGCGGCGGCCCAGCCCACGACCTTGTCGACCGCGTTGTGGCGCCCCACGTCCTCGCGCACGACGAGCGCCTCGCCCGTGGCGGCGTCGAACAGGCCCGCCGCGTGCAGGCCGCCCGTCTTGGCGAACGCGTCCTGCCCCGCCCGCAGCGCGGCAGGCAGGCCCGCGAGCAGCGCGGCGTCGACCTCGACCGGGTCGGCCGCGACGTCGAACGCCGACTCGCGCCGCACCTGATCGATCGACGCCGTGCCGCACACGCCGCACGAGCTCGTCATGTACACGCGCCGGGCGCGCGAGGCGTCGGGGTGCGGCACGTCCGGCGCGAGGGTCAGGTCGAGCACGTTGTAGGTGTTCTCCTGGCCGCCCGTCGCGGGACCGCCGCAGTGGATCGCGCCCGCGACGTCGCCGCCTGCGGCGATCATGCCCTCCGACAGCAGGAAGCCCGTCGCGAGCTCGACGTCGTGCCCCGGCGTGCGCATCGTGACCGACACGGCCTCGCCCGCGACGCGGATCTCGAGCGGCTCCTCGACCGCGAGCGCGTCGGGGCGCCTCCGCGGCTCGCCGCCGAGGACGATCCGCGTGACGGGGCGGCGAGTCGTGATCCGTCCCATCTCACGCCCTCCGCTCGAACCGCACGACGATCGACTTCGACGTCGGCGTGCCGCTGATCTCGGCGTACGACTCGAGCGGCACGAGGACGTTCGTCTCGGGATAGTAGGCCGCCGCGTTGCGCCGCGGCGTGTCGTACGCCACGAGGCGGAAGGCCTCCGCGCGACGCTCCTCGAGCCCGTGCGGCCCCTCCCACTCGGAGACGAGATCGACGACGTCGCCGTCCGCGAAGCCCTGCTCGCGGATGTCGTCGGGGTGCGCGAGCACGACGCGTCTGCCGCCGTGGATGCCGCGGTAGCGATCGTCCTTGCCGTAGATCGTCGTGTTGAACTGGTCGTGCGACCGCAGCGTCTGCAGGAGCACGCGGCCCTCGGGGATCCGCGGATACCACAGCGCGTTGGCCGTGAACATCGCGCGGCCCGTCGCGGTCGCGAACGTGCGCGAGTCGCGCGGCGCGTTCGGGAGGAAGAACGTGCGGCCCTTCTCGATGCGCTCCTCGTACCGCTCGAACCCCGGCACGACGCGCGAGATGTGGTCGCGGATCCCCGCGTAGTCGTTCTCGAGGCCCGTCCAGTCGGCGCGCGGCGCGTCGTCGCGCCCCTCGAAGACGCGGGCGCACAGGCGCGCGAGGATCGCGACCTCGCTCAGCAGGTCGTCGGCGGGCGGGTCGAGGCGCCCGCGCGAGCCGTGCACTGCGCCCATGGAGTCCTCGACCGTCACGCGCTGATCGCCGGATCCGCGGCGGTCGCGGTCGGTGCGGCCGAGCGTCGGCAGGATGAGTGCCCGCCTGCCCGTCACGACATGCGAGCGGTTGAGCTTCGTCGAGACGTGCACCGTGAGGTCGGTGCGGCGCATGCCCTCCTCGACGACTGCCGTGTCGGGCGTCGCGCTCACGAAGTTGCCGCCGACCGCGAAGAACGTGCGCACGCGCCCCGCCGCCATGGCGCGGATCGCCGCGACCGTGTCGAAGCCGTGCTCGCGCGGGGCGCGGAAGTCGAACTCGCGGTCGAGCGCCTCGAGGAACGCCTCGGGCGGCTTCTCGTAGATGCCCATCGTGCGGTCGCCCTGCACGTTCGAGTGGCCGCGCACGGGGCACACGCCCGCGCCGGGTCGCCCGACGTTGCCCTGCAGCAGGAGGACGTTCACGACGTCGCGCAGCATCGCCACGGAGTGCCGGTGCTGCGTGAGGCCCATCGCCCAGCACACGATCGTGCGCTCGGACGCGCGCACGCGCTCGGCGACCCCGCGCATGCGGCGCTCGTCGAGGCCCGTCGCGGCCTCGAGCTCGCTCCACGGCACGGCCTCGACTGCTCGGACGTACTCGTCGAAGCCCGACGTGTGCGCCTCGATGAAGGCCGTGTCGAGCACGCCGCCGTGCGCCCTGTGCATCTCGATGAGGTGCTTGCCGATCGCCTGGAACAGCGCCTGGTCTCCCCCGAGCCGGATCCGCACGAAGTCGTCTGCGATCGGCGTGCCGCCGAGGATCACCCCGCGCGGCGTCTGCGGGTTGTCGAACCGCTTGAGGCCCGCCTCGGGCAGCGGGTTGACGGCGATGATCTCGGCGCCGCGCTGCTTCGCCTTCTCGAGCGCCGTGAGCATGCGGGGGTGGTTCGTGCCGGGGTTCTGGCCCGCCACGATCAGGAGGTCGGCCTCGTGGATGTCGGTGATCGACACCGTGCCCTTGCCGATGCCGAGGGTCTCGCCCAGCGCGGATCCGCTCGACTCGTGGCACATGTTCGAGCAGTCGGGCAGGTTGTTCGTGCCGAAGCCGCGCACGAGGAGCTGGTACAGGAACGCCGCCTCGTTCGACGTGCGGCCCGAGGTGTAGAACACCGCCTCGTCGGGGTCGTCGAGCTCGCGGAGCGCCGTCGCGACCAGATCGAGCGCCTCGTCCCACGAGACGGGGCGATAGTGCGTCGCGCCCTCGTCGAGGATCATGGGGTGGGTCAGCCGGCCCTGCTGGCCGAGCCACCAGTCGTCGTGCCCGCGGAGCTCCTCGACCGAGTGCTCCGCGAAGAACGCGGGACCGACGCGGCGCACGGTCGCCTCCTCGGCCACCGCCTTCGCGCCGTTCTCGCAGAACTCGGCGATGTGGCGCCTGTCCTCCTCCGGCCAGGCGCAGCCGGGACAGTCGAAGCCGTCGGCCTGGTTCACCCTCAGGAGCGTCTCGGCGCTGCGCCGCACGCCCATCTGGTCGATCGACATCCTGACCGCGTTGAGCACCGCCGGGACACCGACCGCTCGTGTCTTCGGCGATTCGACCGACACCTTCGTCTCGTCGATATCGCGCTGCGGAGGCCTCGTCACCATGGGGCCCATGGTATTCCCGACGGGCGGTCTCCGGGGCCGCCCGCGCGGACTCCTGCGAGCCGCGCCCGCCACGCCCTACGGTTGACGCATGAGCGTGATGGGAGCCGTCCGGGCGCAGCGCCGCTCGCCGCTGCTGCAGATCGTGAAGTCGGCGGTCGCGACGCTCGCGGCGTGGCTCGTCTCGCTCGCGCTCATCCCCTCCGGGCCGCCGCCCGTCTTCGCCGCGATCGCGGCGCTGCTCGTCGTGCAGCCGAGCCTCAACCAGTCGCTCATGAAGGGCGTCGAGCGCTCGATCGGCGTGCTCGTCGGCGTCGTCATCGCCCTGCTCCTGGGCCTCGTGTTCGGCAATCACTCGTGGGTCGTGCTCGTCGCGATCGCCGTGTCGCTCCTCGGCGCCTGGGCGCTGAAGATGACGCCCGGCACGACGAACCAGGTCGGCATCAGCGCCCTGCTCGTGCTCTCGCTCGGCGCCGCGACGCCCGAGTACGCGATCGTGCGGGTCGTCGAGACCGCGATCGGCGCCGCGATCGGGTTCGTCGTCAACCTCGCCCTCGTGCCGCCCGTCGCGGTCGCCCCTGCGCACCGCGCGCTCGATGCGCTCGGCGACGAGCTCGCCGCGACGATGGAGCGCCTCGCGCGGGCGCTCGAGACGCCCCAGAGCCCCGCCCAGCGCGAGGAGCTGCTGCTCACGGCGCGGCTCATGCGGCCG
This sequence comes from Microbacterium sp., assembly GCA_029267645.1. Taxonomy (GTDB): domain Bacteria; phylum Actinomycetota; class Actinomycetes; order Actinomycetales; family Microbacteriaceae; genus Microbacterium. Next base: position 2,656 of record JAJUIM010000096.1, on the reverse strand, counting down.
ATGCGCACGCAGGCCGAGCGCGCGCTCGAGGACGCCGCCGACTCTCTCGCGCTCAACCCCCGCGGCAGGCGCCACCGCCGCGAGCTCGACGAGGTGCGCGCGCTCCTCGACCGCATCGGGCCCGTCGTGACGCAGGTGCAGGGCATGACGCGGGCGTTCTACGACCGCTACGACGACCAGCTCGCGAACGAGCCGGCGGTCATCGGCATCGCCGAGCAGCTCCGGCGCGGCGCGCACGACGTGCGGCTCGCCCTGCGCCGCACGGGCACGGCTGCCGAGGAGCCGCCCGAGACGACGACCGTGCCCGCGCTCACGCGGCCGTACACCGTCATCGCCCCGTCGGGCGACCACTGGATCCTCGTCGGCGCGCTCCTCGAGGACCTGCGCCGGATCCACGAGGAGCTCACGCTCGACGAGTGATGCCGGTCACATCCAGCGGCGCCACTTGAACAGCACGTACAGGAGCGCGCCGAGGACGACCATGGCGCCGACGGCCGCGGGGTATCCGTACGCCCAGTGCAGCTCGGGCATGTCGTCGAAGTTCATGCCGTAGATCGCGCCGATGAGCGTCGGCGCGAAGAGGATCGCGGCCCAGCCGGAGATCTTCTTCATGTCCTCGTTCTGCCGCTGGGCGACGAGCGTCGCGTTGACGCTGAGGATCTGCGACAGCGACTCGCGCAGCTCGATCGCGTGGCTGTGCGCGCGCTCGAGGTGGTCGCTCACGTCCTGCAGGTAGGTCTGCATCTGATCGCTCACGCCGTACTTGCCGAAGCCGCGCCGCAGGCCGAGCAGCACCTCGATGAGCGACGCCGTCGCGTGCTGCATGTCGATGACCTCCTGGCTCAGCCGGTAGATGCGCTCCGCGACCGCCTGGTCGCCGCTGAACACCTGCCGCTCGATCTGCTCCTTGTCGATCTCGAGCCCGCGCAGCACGGGGCCGTAGCCGTCGACGAGCGCGTCGAGGAAGCGGTAGAGCACGGCCTCGGGGCCGCGGCGGAGCAGGTCCGGGCCCGCGAGCAGCGTGCGGTCGTCGCGCGCCTCCGCGGCCTGCGCGACGAGGTGCTCGGCGGGCGTGCCGTCGATCCACGTGCCGTCCTGGCACAGCACGACGATGACTCCGTCGCGCAGCAGCACGTGGAACTCGGCGAGCTCGACTTCCTCGAGCTCGTCGATGTAGCGGGCGGCGCGCGCGACGAGGAAGAGCACGTCGCCGTAGCGCTCGAGCTTGGGGCGCTGGCCCGCGTGCAGCAGGTCGTCCACGAGCACCTGGTGCAGCCCCATCGCGTCGGCCAGCTCGCGCACGCGGCGCGGCGTCGGCGCCGGATCGATGATCATCGTGAGGTGGTCGTCCGACGCCTCCGCGAACCGCACCCCCTCGGCGATGGACGCGTCGCCGGGCGCCGCGACGACGCGGCCGTCCTCGACGTACCGCGAGAGGAAGGGCGTCTCCGGTCCCGGATCCCCCGTCGTCGCGCGCAGATGGCGCCGCGGCGCCTGGCGCATGCGGAACGCGATGTCCTTGCGGCCCAGATTCATCCGTCACCTCCCGGTCGTATCGGCCTCCGTCACCCTACGCGGCCGAGGCCTCATCCTCCGCCGGGACGCCCACCTTGGGCTTGGCCCACGAGCGTCCCCGAGTGTCCTTCAGGATGTCGTACTCGACCTCGACGTGCGGCTCGATCGCGCTGTACTTGTCGTTCGGCGCGCCGATCACGAGCTGAAAGCCGAGACCGCGCCACGCGCCGATCGCGCGCTTCGTGAAGTGCGCGTCGGCCTTGATGAGCGCCTCGTCGAGGAAGACGGGCGCGTACCGCGGCCGCTCGGCGTCGGCGTCGCCGAGCTGATAGCGCAGCGCCGCGCCCACGATGAACGCGATGAGCTCCTGCGATTCGCCGCCCGACTTCTCGCCGATGTGGTCGTACAGCGCGACGTGCGAGCGCGTCGCGGCGTCGACCTTCTCGGCGCTGATCCGCACGTGGCCTCGCACGTCGACGAGCTCCGTGAAGTCCGGGGCGTCGCGGCGGATCCGCGCGATGAGGCGCGCCATGCGCTCGTACACCTGCTCGCGCTCCGCGTCGTCGCGCGCGCCGTCGATGAGGCCGCGCACCTCGCGCAGCTCGCGGCGGAATCGGCGGCGCGCGTCGGAGAGGTTCTCGCGCGCGCTGATCTGCAGGCGGTGGTCGTCGTCGTAGAACGGCAGCTCGCGCATGATCTCGTTGATGGGGTCGATGCGCTCGCGGATCTCGCGCAGCGCCCGCCCCAGCGCCGAGTCGAGGTTCGCGAGGTCGTTACCCGAGAGCTTCACGAGGCTCGCCTTCCACTCGGCCTCGAGCTCGTGCAGGCCGCTCGTCTCGAGGTCGGCGAGGATCCGCTCGAAGTCGCCGAGCGACGTGTCCGGGTCGGCGCGCAGATTGGGGTTCGGCCACGCGTCGAGGAACGACTCGAGCGTGCGCCGCAGCGCCTGCCGCTGGTCCTCGAGCGTCGCCTGCGCGGCGCGGCGGTCCTCCTCGAGCTGCGCCGCCGCGTGGTCGAGCGCCGCGTCGAACCGCGAGAGTGCGCGTACGCGGTCAGCGCCGTCGGCCTCGGGCGGCGCGAAGCGCTCGTCGAGATAGCGCTCCTGGTCGGGGCCGATCTCGAGGCCTGCCGCCTCGGCGTC
>JAJUIM010000368.1 GCA_029267645.1 Microbacterium sp. | reverse complement strand
CTGGATCCTCTCGGTCGGCATCTTCCCCGAGGAGATCGTCAACGAGGTGGTCGGCTTCGTGTCCGACTTCGTCAGCCAGCAGAGCGAGGTGCTCGTGAGCGGCGCGCTGTCGATCGGCTCGACGCTCGGGCACGTCGGCGCCGGCGCGTTGCTCGCGTTCTTCACCCTCATCTGCCTGCTCTACGACGGCGAGGGCATCTGGCGCTGGACGCTGCGCCTCTTCCCGAAGCAGGCGCGCGTCGCGGTCGACCGCGCCTCGCGGAACGGGTGGGCGACCCTCATCAACTACGCGCGCACGCAGATTTTCGTCGCGTCGATCGACGGCATCGGCATCGGCCTCGGCGCCGCCCTGCTGGGCGTGCCGCTCGCGATTCCCATCGGCGTGACCGTGTTCCTCGCGGCGTTCGTGCCCTTCCTCGGCGCGATCGTGTCGGGCGCGCTCGCGGTCGTGATCGCGCTCGCCTACAACGGCCCCTGGATCGCGGTCGCGATGCTCGCGGTCGTGCTCGTCGTGCAGCAGGTCGAGAGCCACGTGCTGCAGCCGCTGCTCATGGGCGCGGCCGTCAAGGTCCACCCGCTCGCGGTCGTGCTGGTCGTGATGGCGGGATCCATGGCGGGCGGGATCGCCGGCGCGCTGTTCGCGGTGCCGCTCGCGGCGTTCGTCAACGTGGTCGCCGTGACGCTGTCGACGGGATCCTGGCGCACGGGCGACCTGCCCGAGAATGACCTGATCTGGAGAACCGAGCCCCGGACCATCGGGCGCCGAGACGACGAGGAGAGCAGATGAAGCAGGCCGACATGCCGACGCTGAGCGAGTTCGAGGAGGCCGCCGAGGGGCTGCGGCCCGTGATCGAGCGCACGCCCATTCAGCAGTCGCAGCATCTCAGCGACCTGCTCGGCGAGAAGGTCGTGCTGAAGCTCGAGAACCTGCAGCGCACGGGATCGTTCAAGGTGCGCGGCGCGACGCACCGCCTCTCGCGACTCACGGCCGAGGAACGGGCGCGGGGCGTCGTCGCGGCGTCGGCGGGCAACCACGCGCAGGGCGTGGCGCTCGCGGCACAGCAGCTCGGGATCCATGCCACGATCTACATGCCGCTCGGCGTGCCCGTCCCGAAGCTCCTCGCGACGCGCGGCTACGGCGCCGAGGTCGTGCTCGCGGGCGACGCGGTCGACGTGGGCCTGCGCCTCGCGGCCGAGCACGCCGAGCGCGAGGGTGCCGTGCTCATCCACCCGTTCGACCACCGCGACGTCGTCGTCGGTCAGGGCACGCTGGGCCTCGAGTTCCTCGAGCAGGCGCCCGACCTCACGACCCTCGTCGTCGGCATCGGCGGCGGCGGGCTCATCGCGGGCGTCGCGGCCGCCGTCGAGGCGAAGCTCGCCGCGCAGGCCGAGGGGCGCGACATCCGCATCATCGGCGTGCAGGCCGAGAACGCCGCGGCCTATCCGGTCTCGCTCGAGGCGGGCGAGCCGACGACCGTCACGACGAGCCCCACGATCGCCGACGGCATCATGGTCGCGCGTCCCGGCGACCTGCCCTTCGAGATCATCCGCGAGCTCGTCGACGAGGTCGTCACGGTGACGGACGACGACATCGCCCGCGCGCTGCTCGCGCTCCTCGAGCGTGCGAAGCAGGTCGTGGAGCCCGCGGGCGCCGTCGGCGTCGCGGCGATCATGGCGGGCAAGGTGCGCGCGACGGGGCCGACGGGCGTGATCCTCTCGGGCGGCAACATCGACCCGCTCCTCATGCAGCGCGTCGTCGCGCACGGGCTCGCGGCCGCCGGCAGGTACCTGACGGTGCGGATCCCGCTTCCCGACCGCCCTGGCCAGCTCGTCAAGGTGTCCGAGCTGCTCGCGCAGGCGGGTGCCAACGTCATCGAGGCGATGCACACGCGCCACGGGCAGGGCATGCAGATCAGCGAGGTCGTGCTGCAGATGTCGGTCGAGACGCGCGGCGAGGAGCACCGCGCGCTCGTGCTCGAGTCGCTGCGGGCCGGAGGCTTCCGCCCGGAGGTCGTCGCCGAGTAGGCGCCGCACAGACAAGAGGGCGGCCCCGCGCACTGCGCGGGGCCGCCCTCTCGTCGTACGGGCCGGACTCAGCCCGTGAAGGTCTCGACCGCGACGATCTCGACGGGGATCGACTTGCCGTTGGGCGCCTCGTACGAGCCCTTCTCGCCGACCTTCATGCCGATGATGGCCGAGCCGAGCGGGCTCTGCTCGCTGTAGACGTCGAGGTCGGTGCCGCCCGCGATCTCGCGGCTGCCGAGCAGGAACTTCTCCTCGTCGCCGAGGATGAG
>JAJUIM010000193.1 GCA_029267645.1 Microbacterium sp. | reverse complement strand
GGCGAGGCGCACCTCGCCCTCGGTCGGGGCGCCGAAGGACAGGCCCTTCGCGGCGGCCTCCTGCACGGCCGCGACGACCTCGGGGTGAGCGTGGCCGAGCAGCGCCGGCCCCCACGTCGCGACGAGGTCGACGTATTCGCGGCCGTCGGCGTCGGTGACGGAGGCCCCCTTGGCGCTGGCGAGGAAGCGGGGCGTGCCGCCGACGGATCCGTACGCGCGGACGGGCGAGTTCACTCCCCCGGGGATGACGTTGCGTGCGCTGGCGAAGAGCTCGTCGTTCCGATCCATGCCCCTATTCTCTCGCGCAGCGGTGGGCGACGGCACGGACCTGCAGCCTCCGAGGACATCAAACCCGAGGTCGGACACCAAGCTTGGTGTCCTTCGTCGAGTTTGGTGTCCGCGGAACGGGGATCCGGCTGGGCAGCAGGGATCCGCCCCTTCCTCGCGCACCCCCCTCAGTACAGCCCCACGGTCTCCCCGTGCTCGTCGATGTCGATCTGCTCGGCGGCGGGGGATGAACCGAGGCCCGGCATCGTCTGCATCGTGCCGCAGATGAGGTAGACGAACCCGGCGCCGGCGGAGAGCCGCACCTCCCGCACCGGCAGGCGCCACCCGGTCGGGGCGCCCGGCAGCTTCGGATCCGCCGACAGCGACAGGTGCGTCTTCGCAACGCACACGGGCAGGTGACCGAATCCCTGCTCCTCGAACGCCCGCAGATCCTTCGCCGCCTGCGGCGCGATGTCGACGCCGTCGGCGCCGTAGACCTCCTTCGCGATCGCCTCGACCTTCTCGGTGAGCGACGCCTCGGACGGATACAGGAACGAGAACGACGACGGCTCGCTCGTCGCCTCCTCCACGAGGCGCGCGAGGTCGGCCGCACCCGCTCCGCCGTCGGCGACGTGGGTCGACACGGCGCACGGCACGCCCTCCTCCTCGGCGACGCGCAGGATCGCCTCGTGCTCGGACGCATGGTCGTCGGCGAAGGCGTTGATCGCGACGACGACGGGGACGCCGTGCCGCCGCACGATGCCGATGTGGCGGCGCAGGTTCTCGGCGCCCGCCCGCACGTCGTCGGGGTTCTCGGCGAGCAGCTCGTCCGGCAGATCCTTGCCCGCCACGATCCTGTGCCGCCCCGAGTGGGCCTTCATCGCCCGCACGGTCGTGACGATGACGGCCGCGTCGGGCGTCATGCCCGAGACGCGGCACTTAATGTTGAAGAACCGCTCGGCGCCCATGTCGGACGCGAAACCGGCCTCCGTCACGAGGAACTCGGCGGTGCGGGATCCGATCAGGTCGGCCACGACCGACGAGTTGCCCGTCGCGATGTTGCCGAACGGCCCGCAGTGCACGAGGGCGGGCGTGTGCTCGATCGTCTGCATGAGGTTGGGGCGCAGGGCCTGCTTCAGCAGCACGGTCATGGCGCCCGCGCCGCGCACGTCCTCGGCGGTCACGGGATCCCCCGCCTCCGTCCACCCCACGACGATGCGCCCCATGCGCTCGCGCAGGTCGGCGAGCGACGTCGACAGCGACAGCGCCGCCATGACCTCCGACGCGGCCGTGATGTCGAATCCCGTCTCGCGGACCGGGCCGTTGGCGGATCCGCCGAGCCCCGTCACGATATGCCGCAGCGACCGGTCGTCGATGTCGACGACCCGCCGCCACGTAGTGCGCGCGGGTGAGAGCCCCGACGGCGCACCGCGCAGGAGGTGGTTGTCGACCTGCGCCGCGAGCTGGTTGTGGGCGGCCGAGACGGCGTGGATGTCGCCCGTGAGGTGCAGGTTGAGGCGCTCCATGGGCACGACCTGGCTCTGGCCCGCGCCTGCGCCGCCGCCCTTGATGCCCATGGTCGGCCCGAGCGAGGGCTGCCGCAGGGCGACGACGGCGCGCCGCCCGATGTGCTGCAGCCCCTGCCCAAGGCCGACCGTGGTCGTCGTCTTGCCCTCGCCGAGCGGCGTCGGCGTGATCGCCGTGACGAGCACGTACTTCGCGCGGGGGCGATCCCGCAGCGCCTCGATCGCGGCCAGGTCGATCTTGGCGACGCCGCGACCGTAGGGCTCGACGAACTCGTCCGGCAGCCCCATCCGCTCGGCGATCTCCTCGATCGGGCGCAGCTCGGCGCGCGCCGCGATCTCCAGGCTGTTCAGGCGCCGTCCGGCGCGGGATCCCTCGGTCATCGGCTCTCCCCTTCTCTCGTCGTCATCCCGCGCCGGATCGCTCACACGCCGGCGGCCTGGTCGGGCCGCAGCGACTGCTTCGGCAGGTCCTTCGTCGGATCCACGAACGGCTTCGGCACGACCGTCGCAGGCACGATGCCGGCGGGCGTCGCGACCTGCACCTCGGATCCGATCTCGCCGAGCGCGGTCGGCAGCATCGCGAGGCCGATGTTCCGCTCGAGGCGCGGCGAGAAGCACGCGGAGGTCACGGATCCGACCGCGTGGTCGCCGTCGAGCACCGCGAACTCCTCGATCATCGAGCCGTCGTTGAAGGATCCGAGCCGCTCGCCGCCGATCTCGAGGCCCACGATGCGCCTCGACACGCCCTCCTCCTTGATGCGGGTGAGCGCCGCCTTGCCGATGAAGTCGGCCTCCTGGTCGACGTCGACCATCCAGTCGTAGCCCATGCCCACCTCGAACGGGTTCGTGTCGAGCGTGATGTCGCAGCCGTACGACAGGATCCCCGCCTCGATACGGCGGATGTGGCAGGGCCCGATGACCTTCAGGTCGAAGGCCCGGCCGGCCTCCCAGATCCGCTCCCACAGGCGCACGCCGTTGCGGCTCGCGTCGTAGACATAGATCTCGAAGCCGAGCTCGGCCGTGTAGCCCGTGCGCGAGACGACGACGCGCATGCCGTCGATCTCGTACTCGCGCAGCCAGTAGTAGCCCACGTCGAGCACGTCGGCGCCGAACAGCTCGCTCATGAGGGCGCCCGACAGCGGGCCCTGGATCTGCACGGGGCCCACATCGGCCTCGCGGATCGTGACGTCGAGGCCCGAGTTGATCGCGAGCCCCTGCGCCCACAGCAGCACGTCGCTGTCGGCGAGCGACAGCCAGAAGTGGTTCTCGCCCAGGCGCAGCAGGACGGGGTCGTTGATGATCCCGCCGTCCTCCGCCGTGAGGAAGACGTACTTGCACTGGCCGACGGCGCACTTCGACAGGTCGCGCGGCACGAGCATGTTCGTGAAGGTGAAAGCGTCGGGGCCGGTGATCTCCACCTGCCGTTCGACGCCCACGTCCCACAGCGTCACGCCGTTCAGGAGCGACCAGTACTCGGCCACGGGATCCCCGTAGTGCCGCGGGTGGTACGTGTGGTTGTAGACGCTGTACATGGCGACGCCGTGCTGCCTCGAGGCGTGGAAGAACGGCGACTTCCGCAGGCGCGGGTACAGCAGAACTCGTGGATCCGGGTTCACAGACATGAGGACCTCCTCGTCCGACACATCTCAGGTTCCGGCGGCTTGCCGGCGGTGTGCACGCAGCGGATCTGCGCTCCCCGTCAGGCACGCATTCTCGTGCCCTCCGGATCGAACGCCCCGGCGCGGCCGCACGCGACGACCTCGACGGGGTGACGGCGGCCGAGGTAGTCGACCGCGAGCTGTGCGCCCACGCGGGCGCGTTCCGGCGGCAGGTACCCCAGGAGGAGGTACCGGCCGAGCGACGGGGCGGGCCCTGCGCTCGTGACGTAACTGCGGATCCCGCGAGCGTCGACGATCGGCGCGCCGTCGGGATCCAGGATGGGTTCGCCGCCCGTCGGGCAGTGCGCGGCGGGCGCGAGCGGCGGCGTCATCGCGAGCGTGACGAGCTCGGCCGCGGGATCCGCTGCCCGCTCCGCGAGATACGCGTCGCGCCCCACGAAGTCGGCGTCCTTCACGCGCGGCAGGGCGAGGCCCGCTTCGACGGGGCCGCGGTCGGCCGTGAGCTCGGCGCCCATGAGGCGGAAGGCCTTCTCGATGCGGCCCGTCGTGCCGTACACGCCGCTGCCCGCCGCGACGAGGCCCTCGTCGCGGCCCGCCTCCCACAGGCGATCCCACGCGGCGGCCGTGTACTCGGCCGGCACGTGGATCTCCCAGCCCAGCTCGCCCACGTACGAGATCCGGGCGAGGAGGGCGGGGATCCCGCCCACGTGCGCCTCGCGCGCCGTCGCGAAGCCGAATCCCTCGTGCGACACGTCGGCGTCGACGACCCGCTCGGCGATCGCTCGGGCGCGCGGGCCCCACAGCCCGATCGCGCCGCGCGCCG
>JAJUIM010000470.1 GCA_029267645.1 Microbacterium sp. | reverse complement strand
GCGGAGCATGCCGACGAACGCCACGATCAGGTCAAGCGAGTCGCCCTCGACACGGTCGCCATGGATCCACGGGCGCACGAGCGCCTGCACCATCTCCTGGTCACCGTTCACCTCGGCCGCGATGATGCGCGCCGCGGCGACCTCCGCGGACGACTCGCAGTCGCCGAGGCGCGGGACTGCTAGCGAGCCGACCGCCTCCGCCTGCAGGCGCAGCAGCTTCCGCCACCACGGGCGCGCCTCGTGTCGGAGGCGCGCGACGATCCGGGCATGCTCGCCGAGCGTCGCGCGGACGACGATGCTCAGCAGCGCCCCGTACTGCTGGGGCGTCTCCGGGGCGAAGCGCTCGACGTGCTCGCGCATCTCCTCGCGCGTGCTCGCGTGCACCGCCTCGTCGAGCGGGCCGCCCGTGAGCCAGGTCGCGTACGCCGCAGTCATCGCGGCCTCCTGCAGCGTGCGCTGCATCTCTTCGGGATCGAACGAGGTCATCGGGTCTCCTCTGCATCGAGGCGGGTCACGGTGAGCGTGAAGCCGGGGTTGTTGACGAGCGGCGCCTCGGCGTCACGGATGCGGATGATCTCGGCGCGCGGCTTCACCATCAGCTCGGGCCGGTCATCGGCGACGACGCCCGCGAGGACGAGCGCGTCGAACGCACGCTTCTCGAAGCGGGCGAGGTTGTCGGGGTCGCGGACATGCGCTGTCTCGACCCACCAGACGAGCTGCACCCTGCAGCGGCCCAGCGCCGGGATACGCGCCGCACGCGCGAGCTGGTAGGTCTGGTCACGGACCGCGCGTTCACGGGCGGTCGAGGCGCGCCAGTGGCCGCGCGACCCGTTCATCGGGACGGGGTTGCTCGTGTACGAGTAGTGCAGGTGCCACACGTCCTCGGCCGGGTGCGAGTAGCCGCGCACCTCGAGGTCGGTCGGCGTCTTGCGAGGAGACATCGCGAGGGATCCTTCGGTGTGAAGTCGAGTCGGTCAGTCGCGGCCAGGCGCGGGGTCGGCGTCGCGCGTCCAGAACTCGCGCGAGAAGACGCCGTAGGTCGCGAGGAATCCGGCGAGCGCGAGGATCCCGAGGAGCGTCGCGCCGTCGTGCTGGGCGCGTGCGACCGTGAGGACGAGGCAGAGGGCGGTGATGGCGGCGAGCGCGACGCGGAGGGCGTTCATGCGTCTGCTGCCGTCGGCTCCGCGGGGCGTGGTGCGCGGGCTTGCCGGAGGTCGCCGACCCGGTACCGACGATGGCCGCCGGCCGTGCGATACGGCTTGAGTTTGTCGTTCCGGTCCCAGTCCCGAAGCGCTGAGATGCTGACGCCGAGAAACCGAGCAGCGTCTCCGACGGGGATCAGGTCCTCGTCGTCGTAGGTATTGATATCGGCCATGACGCCGAGAGTAGGCATATCTACCGCATGCTGTCAAACTCCATGCGTACCTGGCGTAGTTATTGACAGGTTCGCGTAGACCTTGATATCGTCAGCGCATGTCGAACCTCGCTACAGTCACCCCGATGCCGGTGCGCATTCCGACGTGGTCCTTCGGTGACCGCCT
>JAJUIM010000205.1 GCA_029267645.1 Microbacterium sp. | reverse complement strand
GCGGGCCGGGTCGCGGCAGAATCGGCGCATGCCGATGATCGAGCTGAACCCCGCGTTCCCCGTCCTGTGGCGGGATGAGCGCGCGGTGCAGCTCGGCGCGCGGCCCGCGGCGTGCGTCGTCGACGATCCCGCCCCGTGGCAGCTCGCGCTCCTCGACGCGCTGCGCGACGGGATCCCCGCGGGCCGCATCGCGGGCGTCGCGATAGCGCTCGGCGCCGAACCCGACGAGGCGAGCACGTTCCTCGCCACGATCGCGCCGGCCCTGCGCGAGGTGCAGGTGCCGCACGAGCTCTCGCTCGTGACGACCGATCGCGTGGCGCATGCGGCCGTGCTCGGCGTGTGCGACGCGCTCGAGGACGCGGGCTTCCGGCCCGTGCGGCGCACGACGCGGGACGCCGTGGCCGCGGCGCCCCACGCGGTTGTGCTCGCGGGCGAGGGCGTCGTGCCGCCCGTGCTCGCCCGCGAGCTCATGCGGGCCGACGTGCCGCACGTGCCGCTCGCGCTCGGCCCTGACGGCGCCGTCGTCGGCCCGTTCGTCGTGCCGGGCGAGACCGCGTGCCTCGCGTGCGTGTGGGAGCACGAGCGCGACCGCGATCCGCAGTGGCCCGTGCTCGCGGCTCAGCTCGTCGCGCCGCGCGGCGCCCCGTCGTCGTCGCGCGCGCTCGCGACGCTCGCCGCGAGCCTCGTGACGCGTGTCGTGGCGTCGTTCGACGAGTCGTCGGGCCGCACGCGCTCGGTCTCCGTCACGGCCGACGGCCGGCGGCGGTGGCGTTCGCATCGGCCTCACGAAGCGTGCCTGTGCCGATCTCCGCGAGGAAGCGAGATGGTCGACGCGGTGAGCGCCCGCCACCGTGCGACCACGAGATCGACAGCGAGCGCTCCGCACGCGTGATGCCGACGTAGGCGAGCCGGCGCTCCTCGTCGATCGCCTCGAGCGACGTCGCGTACGAGATCGGCAGCAGCCCCTCCGACGCGCCCGCGAGGAACACGTGCGGCCACTCGAGGCCCTTCGCCGCGTGCAGCGTCGCGAGCGTCACCGTCTGCAGGCTCGGCTCGTGCTGATCCTTCGCGCGCGCGAGCAGCTCGTCCGCGAACCCGCGCATCGTGGCGCCGGGTCCCGCGTCCTCCGCGAGCTGCAGCAGCGCCTGCCGCGCCTCCCACGCCGTGCGCAGCGCGCCGCCCGCCTCCGGCGCCTCGTCTGTGTGCCCGAGGCCTCGCAGCACGTCGCGCACGGCCTCGGCGAACGACAGGCTGCTCGGGGCGACGGCGGCCGCGCGGATCGCGAGGATCGCCTGGCGCACCTCGGGCATGTCGAAGAACCGCGTGCCGCCGAGCACCGTCGCGGGGATCCCCTGGCGGCCGAGCGCCTGCTGCAGCCGCGCCGACTGCGCGTGTGAGCGGTACAGGATCGCGATGTCGCTCGCCGCGGCGGCCGGCGCGCCGGATCCGTCGACGAGCGCGCGCACACGCGTCGCGATCCCCTCGGCCTCGGCGTCGTCGTCGCGGTACGCCGTGACGGTCGGCGCGGGCGCGCCCTCGATCTCGCGCGCCGCCCGCAGGCGGAGCGCGCCCGGCCGGTCGCGCATGAGGGCGTTGGCCGCGTCGAGGATCGGCGGCGCGGAGCGATAGTTGCGCTCGAGCTGCACGACCGTCGCGTCCGGGTAGCGCGTGCCGAACTCGAGCAGGAATCGCGAGTCGGCGCCCGTGAACGAGTAGATGGTCTGGCTCGCGTCGCCTACGACGCAGAGGTCGCGCCTCGTGCCGAGCCAGAGCTCGAGCAGGCGGTTCTGCAGCGGCGAGACGTCCTGGAACTCGTCGACCGTGAAGTGCCGGTACTGTTCGCGGATCTCGACGGCGACGCGCGGCTCCGACTCGATCATGCCGGCGCACGCGAGCAGCACGTCCTCGAAGTCGAGCTGCCGGCGCTCGTCCTTGAGCTTCTCGTATGCCGTCATGAGCTCCGCGAGCGCCGTCGTGTCGAGCGAGCCGACGCTTCGGCCCAGCGCCCCGAACTCGTCGATCGAACGCATCGTGACCTTGCGCCACTCGATCTGCGACGCCACGTCGCGCAGCGTGTTCGTGTCGGGGCGGATGCGAAGCGAGTCGGCCGCGTGCGCGAGCAGGCGCACCTTGTTGTCGACGATCGTCGGCGCCGTGTCGCCCGCGACGGTCGGCCAGAAGAAGTTGAGCTGCGCGAGCGCCGCCGCGTGGAAGGTCTTCGCCTGCACGCCGACGATGCCCATCGCACGCAGGCGCCCCCGCAGCTCGCCCGCGGCCTTCGTCGTGAAGGTGAGCGCCATGACGCGGTTCGGCGTGTAGGTGCCCTCCTCGACGCCGTACGCGATGCGGTGCGTGATCACGCGCGTCTTGCCCGCGCCCGCGCCCGCGAGGACCGCGACGGGGCCGCGGACGATCTCGGCGGCGGCGCGCTGCTGGGGATCGAGCGCGTCGAGCGCGCTCACGACGCGCCTGACCCGCTCGCCTCGTGCCACGCGCGGATGAGGCGGTTGGCGACCGACGCCTCGCCCGGCAGGCGCACGTCGAGCTCGCCCGCGAGCCCGCGCCCGATCTCCTCGCGCGTGAACCAGCGCGCCTGGACGATCTCCTCGCCGTCGGCCCGCACCTCGCGCTCGTCGACGACCGTCGCGTGGAACCCGAGCATGAGCGAGCGCGGGAACGGCCACGCCTGCGACTCGACGTACCGGAGGTCGGTCACGCGCACGCCCGCCTCCTCGCGCAGCTCGCGGTGGATCGCGCGCTCCGCCGACTCCCCCGCCTCGACGAACCCCGCGAAGCACGAGAACATCGCACCGCCCCACGCGGCGTTCGCGCCGAGCAGCAGCCGCTCGCCGTCCTGCGACACGATCGCGACGATGACGGCGGGATCCGTGCGCGGGAAGAGCTCCCGATCGCACGTGGGGCAGTGCCTGGCCCACCCGGCGGTCGAGAGCGGCGCCGCCGTGCCGCACGTCGGACAGAATCCCGAGTCGACGAGCCAGCGACCGAGCGCGATCCCCGCGACGAGCAGGTCGGCGTCGGCGCGGTCGAGCACGGCGCCGACGTCGCGGAACGAGGTCCACCCCGTGTCGTCGTCCCCCGCCTCGACCGCGGGAAGCGCGCCGAGCAGCAGCGCGGCGCCGTCGCCCGTGCGTCCGAGGAACGCCCACGTCGTGCCGTCGGGCGCCTCGTCGACCGGCGAGAAGACGAGGCCGCCGTCCGCGATCCTCGCGCGATCGCCCCGGACGAGGAGCGCGCGCGTCGACGGCTCGCGCAGGAGCGTCGCCACGAGATCCGGGATCGCGCGCTCATCGGCGCTGATATCGAACGCGCCGACGTGGGCGGGTGAGGTCATCGACTCCCTCTCTGCGGGGCGTGGCGTGGCGTGGGCTCGCGGCTGTCGACCTAGTCTGGGCGGCATGGCACGATCCCCCCTCACTCTAGCCGCGGCGGCTTCGGCGGCTCTGTCCGACGCCGAGATCCGGCAGGCGCGCCGGCTGACGGCGGGTGGCTCGGGGCGTTTCGACGCCGCGCTCCTGACGCTGGCGGACGGTGACGACGTCGTCGTGCGGATCCCGAACGACGACGACGCGCTCGCCGACGTCGACAGCGAGATCATCGCGCTGCGCGCGCTCACGGCCGGCGCGCGAGAGGTGCTGGGGATCCGCGCCCCGGAGGTGCGAGGATCCGCTCCCATGGACGACCGACGTGTCGTCGTGACCTCCTACCTCCCCGGCTATCAAGTCGAGGCCGCGCACATCCCCGCCGGCCGCGGCGTCGCGGGCGAGATCGGCCGCGCGATCGCTCGCGTGCACGGCCTGCCGCCATCGGTCGTGCGCTCGGCGGGGCTGCCGGAGCGCTCCCCCGCCGATGCGCGCGCGGAGCTCGATCGGCTGCTCGACCGGATCGGCCGCAGCGGCCGGGTGCCCGTGCGCCTCATGGTGCGCTGGCGCGAGGCGGTCGAGGACGACCGGCTGTGGGGCTACGAGTCGACCGT